>CADBRK010000228.1 GCA_902797065.1 uncultured Ruminococcus sp. | reverse complement strand
CTTCAACCTTGTACTGCTTTCCGCCTGTTTCAATAATTGCGTACATTTTGCAGACACCTGCACTTTCTTTTAAGACTCGCTATCAATCATCTATCCCCTTTGAGGACGATATGACGGGAGCAGGGTACACCCCGACTTATAAACCCCGTGATAAGCGGCATACTGATTGTATCATATGCAGTCAATGATGTCAAGAGGGTTTTTCATTTTTTGTGTAAAGAGATTACGAGAAATAAAAAACAACTTTGAGAAAATCTACTTCTGCTATGTAAAATATTTATTAATTTTGATTCGTTATTAGTGAATAATCCGCACGTTTGTGATATTATAAATTCAGTGTTTCCTTAAGGAGGTCTTAATCATGGTTATACTTGCCTCTGCCTCTCCGCGCAGACAAGAACTTTTAAAAATTCTATTCGATGATTTTACAATTGAACCTGCCGACATTGACGAAACGGTACGCAAAAGCATAGAAATAGAACAATACCCCGAATATCTTGCAGTAAAAAAAGCGCGTCATATTGCCGAAAAACACACTCCCGACGATATGGTAATAGGATGCGACACCGGAGTTTTTATTGATAATCTTATGCTCGGAAAACCTTCCGACGAAAATCAGGCAAAAGAAATGCTTACGCTTTTATCGGGCAGGACTCACAAAGTCATAACAGGCTGCTGCATTATGCATAACGGCAGAACCGTCAGCTTTTCAAAGGTCACCGAGGTAGAATTTTACCGCCTGACCGATGAGGACATCGAGGAATATATTAAAACAGGCGAACCTATGGACAAAGCCGGTGCATACGGAATACAGTCAAAGGGCGCTCTGCTGGTAAAGAAAATCAACGGAGATTACTTTAATGTAGTGGGACTGCCTGTTGCCGAAATGAAACAGCGAATAAAACTGCTGTAAATACGGCAAAACAAACAAGCCGGCAAAAAGCCGGCTGCAGTTTTTCTATATCACAAGGATATTCCCAGAATCTCTCCGAGATCGGTTAAATACTCTTCGTCTATTTCATAATACACATAGTTGATGTAAACGAGATCATACTTATTTCCGTCGAGTTCCTGTGTGAGAAAGGCTTGGAACGGAGAGTCCTCATTCGCTATTGTCACAACAACGCCTTTTTCGTACGCGTATGTTTCTATATCGTCGTAACCGTCAACAGACGACATATCAATATAATATAGCGGCTCACCATTCTGAGTAACGTCAATAAGCAGTGATTGAATATCCTTTTTTGTCTGTACGTCTGTTCTGAAATCCTTGGTAAAGTATGTAATATCAATACCTATACTTTCGTCAAGCAGATCGCTCTCAAAATGTTTCTCCGACGTTTTGTATGCCGAAACCATCTCGTCAAGTTTCTGTCTGTCATCATCTTCTATTTTGTATGCGTCTTTATCGTCAAACACAACAACGCCCTCATGCCCCAAAGGCAGGTATACGGTTATATGCTTGCCGTCGTCTTGTTTATACAGTTCAATGTATGTACCCTGAGCCATAACGGCTTCAACGTATCCTCTTGATAAAATAACGCTTATTTTATTTCCATCATTTTTATTCATTTCATTTGAGAAAGAAAATATCGGCTCTATGTCCTCTTCTTTCACAGAAGCGCTTTCGCCTTCGATCATCATGGCGATCCTCAGACCGTTGCTGTCGGTGATCTCAAGCGATTTTGATGAATCCGTACTTTCGTCTTCAATTCCTGCGATCTCGATAATTCTGCCGGAAACATCCGAACCCATCATATGTGCGCTGCCGCCGCCTTTGCTTGCGATAGCTCCGTATTCGGAAGACACTATCATAACTATATCATGCCGTTTGTCATCAAAATCATTCACTCTTACTGCTATGCCGTCTTTTTTAGCCGCTTCAAAATCATCGGATGTAATAATCATATTGAAAGTAGCCTGATCGTTTGTTATGGAATATCCGGCAAGATATATGACCTCTTCAATCTCGTCATTATCCAACTCTTTTTTCTCTCCGTTTACATAGAATTCCACACGATCTTCGGATATAACATCGGATGTTTCTTTCCCGTCGCCCTGTGATGCGACATTTGCTGTCTTGGGCGCACAAGATGTAAATGAAACACATAATATCGAAGCGATCATTATCATTGAAAGAAGTATTTTCTTCAAAACTATCATCCTTTCGGTTACGTTTATTACTTTACTGTAATTCTATCATATTATTATCAAAACATCAACAAATTTTTTACCGGTGCATCATACAATACACCGGTCTTTTTTTACTCAATATTCTCGGAAATCACATTTTTTCCATTGAACTTTTTCTCAAAAAGATTATATATGCCGCTTATCATAAAGCATACTATACCGCCTACCACAAAAGCAAGCACTCTTGACATACTGTTTTCACTGCTAATATCAATAGTCACAAGCTTAAGAACACAGCCCATAATGAGGATCAGACCGTACATTCTCATTCCCTTTGACTTTGAAACAAATCCCGCAATAATACATACCAGAGCAACTATCATAGTAACTATACTGTAGATATAAACTATATTTGACAGCACGGGTATACCTCTGCATGCGGCATTTATAAATACTGTTGCAGTAAAGCAAACAAAAAGCTCGGACAATAAATTCTTATGCTTTAAGTATTCCTTTGTCAATAACCAGAACAGTCCCAGTGCCGTAATGATCTGTGCAAAGCGTATAGAGTAATTCATTGGAGCATAGTTCACGCCTTCGGTGTTTATCTTTATTCTCATACCGATAAATATAATAGAAATATAAAGAATCACAGTGGCAGTAATATTAATCACAGTCTCAAATACGCTTGAACGCACATTATCATGACCAAGAGTTCTGTCTTTGCCGAATTTGAACCAAATTGCAGCTGCATTTATAATAATTACAAATATTATTGAGAACGACAACGGGTATCCTGCACCTGCTTTGAGATCTAAACATAATGCCGAAGTAAGTACGGTCACTGCAAACATAGCCCAATAGTAGAAAACTATCTTGAGTATCGTAACAACGGTTTTGCTTTTCTCTTTTTTGGGCTGAGTATGCCAAAGCAAATATATCATTACCGATACTGCTATAAACTGAAGAATACCGATAAAACCTATATCGATCGTTACAAACTCACTTGAGATCTCTCTTGCATTATGCAGTGAGCGGTAACCCGATGCGATCATATACAGCATATCTATACCGAGTGGTATCATTATCGGCAGCACAAGCTTTGTATTCTTGTTAAGCATGTAGATCACAAATGCAGCCACAGCCGTAACAAAGAAGAACGGCATACCATGCAGTACATCTCTGTAGATATTTGCTATTGCTAATTTATCTCCGTATCCGATGCAGAAAGCGGACAGATATGCAGCAATTAATACAGATGAGACTGACTGCAGTATTGTTGAATTGCTTGTCGCAAATTCATAACAATATACTATGAACAGAGAAACAGTCATAATCAAATAGACTATTTTTATTATAAAAACATCGCCCAATAAACCGCTGCCTATCCCGCACAGCGTGATCCAGCACGCAAACATTGTCACAAACGCTTCCGCTTTAACGATCAGCTTCAGGATAAAACTATCACCATCATCATATCTTGTAAGATACGCTATTACACCTATCAGAGAAAATTCGGAGATTATGAGCGGCAACGAAATATTGCTGAACTCGCTTATGTTTATCGGTATAACAGATGCGCATACCCACAAAAATTCCGCAAGCTTAAATAACGTAAATCTTCTTTGGCGGCTTTCTTCCGTCTGTCCGAACCAATGCAGCAGTACCATAAATCCGAGCATTACCATATAAAGGAGACTTACTCCTACGTTTGCTAAATGTCGGTAACCGTATGTAGCTACGTATAGCATTTCTGCCGCAATCAAAAAAGATATGAGATTATTAAGCTTCTTGTTTCTCGTGTATCTTCTGATAAGCATTACCAGACCTGTATAAATAAACAGCAGCGGCATTCCGTGCAGCGTTGTTCTCTGCGTTGCCTGGATAAAAAGAGATATGGTTACAAAACCAGAAATAAAATAAATTGAGATCTTTGCAAGCTTCTCGCTGAAATTCAGCTTTTCGCTCAGGAACAGAGTCACAAGCATATGACATCCTGTCACGATACAAACAGCGATCGACGGGTAAACAAGATTTGTAATACCGTAAGATGACTTGCAGATAATATAAACAAGACTTCCGACCGTTTCAATAACGCCTGCGCTCCACAACATCTTATTGATTACCTGGATAACATAAGGCAGAGTACCGTATTTTCCTTTGCTTTCAAGATTACTGCACGAAACCGCTATCAGATACGATACAAACGAGAGCGCAATAAACTGTAATGTAAAGACGGCTATCGTCAAGCCGGTTGATACCTCGTTCGGAACTATTCCCGCTTTGCCTAATGTATATGTAATAATACCCGAAGAGTATATGAGCAATCCCATTGACATGAACAAACCGAAACGATATGTTTTCTTATAACAAATTACATTTCCTATAACAATTACGGCAATAGACGCCATCTGATAGATGATAGGTAAAATTATTCTGTCTGAGGAAAATCCCATCGCAAATGCAAAGCATACTGATACAGCCATTCCTATATGTGCCGTAATACTCAGCATAAGCGAATCAAGCTTCTTGGAAAGGAACAATGCAAGTATTATCCAAACGAAAAGCAGAGAAAATGCTGTGACATCATTTATTGCATCAAAATAGACATGCGTAAGAAGTATTGAAATAAAGAATGAACCCATACCGCAGCCTGTGAGTCCGAGAGAGAATACCGAACGGTTTTTCTTTGTAAGGTATCCGCCTATTCCAACAAAGCTAAGACTTACAACGTGCATTGCGGCTATCTTCATACCGTCTGTTATGTACTCATAGCCGAGCATACAGAAAAGTATAAGTCCTATGAAGATCAAAACGGAAGCTACAATATTAAACAAGCGTGTACCAAGCCAGCTTTCGACAGACATACCTGTTGATTTTTTCGCCTGTTTGGGTCTTACTGTAGGCTGTACCGCAGGATTATATTGACGATACTCCGTCTGCACGGGCTGTCCGGTATAAGGATTTATATTCCGATGATCCTGAACCGGTCTTTGACTTCCTTTTTCGGCAGAAACAGATTTTTCCGAACAATAAGAAGCAGCCTTATTTACGGGCGCGGCCGATACCTGAGATTCTGTATCAGCAGCTTTTTTATTAAGCATAGACTCAGGCTTAACGGAGTCATGCATTTTATTATGCAAATTTGCTTGTGCCGGTGCAGCAGGTTCTTTTTGTATTCTCGGTGTCTCGGATGAAGCAGCAGTTACAGCTGCATTATGTACGGCAGCAGTTTGATTATTTTCATTTGCTGCTGTTGTATTCGGTGCAGGTGCAGCCGAACGAACCGATGCAACACGCGTTTGTTTTATATTTTCGTAAGGTGCTTTTTGTATTCTCGTTGTCTCGGTTGAAGCAGCGGTTCCAGCCGCATTATGTACGGAAGCAGTTTGATAATTTACATTTGCCGCCGTCGCATTCGGTGCATGTGCAGCAGAATTAACAGCTGTAACGAGTGATGACTGTCTTTGAGACGGAACAGTGTAGGCAGATCTGTTTTTTATCACTGATTCAGAAGTATTCACCGTTATTTGGACAACAGGTGTACGTATTGTTTCTGCGATTTTTCTGTTCTCCTCCTCGGTCAGCCCGAGTTTGTGATTGATTCCTTTTATCTGCTGATAATTGTAAAAAGCTTTACCGTATATATCATTTTGTTTATTCTCTATCTGACTGATCTTTATTGTCAGTTCCGTGTTTTTTGCGCTTAAATTGATAATCCATAATATTAACGCCACCACTAAGAAGAAAAGCACAACAACCATATTCATTCTCCTTTCATATTCATCATAACTTTAAGATCTTCCATATTGAACGACGAAGCTATGACTTCATAATTCTTGTTTATTAATCTGTAATGCTGAGACACTATATTCTGTTCAAGAATGTAGTTATCATCTTCTGCGATCGTCTGCCACCATATACTGTGACTGTGTGTCCGGCGATACTCGGGCTCGCTGTTCTCAAAAGCAATAAAATGTATAGTATCAAGAACACCGTTAGTGAAGGCATCTCTGAGGATCTGACTTTCAAAAAAAACGGAACACAGAACTACGCTTCCGGACCATCCAAGAGAAGACCTTCCTTTTTCTATCTCCACCAGGGTTTTCTTCGAAATACCGAGCATATTTGCCATTTTGTCCTGACTGAACGAAAACTCGGTCCTAACAAGCTTCAGCTTTGAATTGCAGATGTTTATAAATTCGTTTCTGTCCAAATAATCTCCTCCTCTCTATATAAGGACTCAACTGCCGAGATCATTTTTTAACCATATACCGTTTGTACATTGATCAAACGATCAGAATAGTAAACTTATTATTATAGTGTAATTTTACACCATAAATGTAATTTTGTCAATCGTCATTATGCTAAAATTATGATTTTATTTATTATGCAGATTGTCAAATTACATCAGAAAAAAACTACTGACTTACTCGAAAATAATTTGTTAAAAAAATGTAAAATAAGCTTGACATTAAATGTAAAGTATGCTATACTTTTATTGTAAAGTCAACTTGACATAGAATAATAAAGAAGGTGTTTCGTTGAAAAACAAGATACAGCAGCTGCGCAAACTGCGCAAAGTTACACAACAGGAACTTGCAGACGCTTTAAGCGTCACACGGCAAACAATAATCTCTCTCGAAAACGGAAGATACAATGCTTCTCTCACACTTGCGCACAAAGCCGCTCAGTTCTTCGGAACGACTATAGAAGAATTGTTTATCTTTGAAGACGATGAAAATTTATGATCGGAGGTATTCATTATGAAAGATTTTAAAGCTAAGCTTGAAAAAAAAATGAAGCTCAACGCCTTGGTATGCTGCCTTTACCCGTCGGTTTTTCTTTTATGCAAACTGCTTGTCAAGAATCAGAACGATTTTGCACAGGGATTGGTTTTCGGAGTTTGCACAGGTGCGATGGTTGTATCGGTATATTTTTTAGTGAGAAACTATGCTGCTCTGCATGACGAAGAAAAGCTGAAAAAGCTTTACATAGAACTCACCGACGAGCGCAACATTGAAATAAAAAAGGAATCGCTCAACACTTCAAGTACGATCTCCATGGTTGTTATTGCACTTGCTTCGATAGCCTCGGGATTTTTCAGTGCAGCCATAAGCATTACTCTCGCAGCGGTATTGCTTGTTAACGCCGTAATAACGATTCTTGTACAGCTGTATTACGAAAAGAAAATGTAAAAATATAGAATTATCCCTACCGTATTAGTTACGATAGGGAAATTTTTTTACTTCATATTCTCAATTATCTCGATAACATCTTTCAGAGATTTTGCATGGTAATTGATATACGGATTAATCTCATCATCTTCGTCCGAG
>CADBRK010000227.1 GCA_902797065.1 uncultured Ruminococcus sp. | reverse complement strand
GTCGGTTGAAGTATCGCAGAAGCTTTTGACGGCACGCTACAACGGCAACGACAGCAAGAAGGATATTCACGAATGCAACGTGGATTTCCTCAGACAATGCAGGGAAACCGCGCTGTACTGCGCACGCAGACTCGGCTGGATCGTCATCAAATGCGACGACGGTACATCGCCGAAGCCCATTGAAGAAATTGCGGAAAAAATAAGAGAAATAGTTTTTGAAGATGTGCAGCAGGGAAAATTTGATAATTGATAATCCCTCATAAAAACAAAGGAAAGGAAGAAAAATATATGGTATACGTATTTTTGGCTGAGGGCTTTGAAGAAGTAGAGGCTCTCACACCCGTTGATGTACTTCGCAGGTGTAAAGCAGAGGTAAAAACAGTAGGAATAGGTTCAAAAACAGTGACAGGTTCTCACAAAATACCCGTTACGGCAGACCTTACCGAAGACGAACTTACATTTGACGGTCTTGACGCCGTTATCCTTCCGGGCGGTATGCCGGGAACGCTGAATCTCGAAGCAAGTCAAACAGTACAAAAGTATATAGATTACGCCGCAGAAAACGATCTTTACATCTGCGCTATCTGCGCGGCTCCGTCCATACTCGGTCACAAGGGGCTTTTAAACGGCAAAAAGGCAACCTGTTTCCCGGGATTTGAAAAAGACCTTATCGGTGCAAAGGTCAAGACCGATCTCGCCGTTGCCGACGGCAGGATCATTACGGGCAAGGGCGCAGGCGCAGCTATGGAGTTCGCTCTGCTTGCAGCCGAGAAAATCTGCGGCAAGGATATAGCCGAAAAGACAAGGAAGTCTCTGCAATGCCGATAAACAACGGCGATATACGCAAGGTCAAGACAGACCTGCGCAACGGATTCAAAACAAAACGCACCGATATGCCCGACAAGGTAAAAATATCAATGGATTCGGAGATACAGAGCAGATTTCTGACTCTCCGCCAATACATCTACTGCAAAACTGTGTTCACATACGTTTCTAAGGATATTGAGGTAGACACGCTCGCCATCATCAGGGCTGCATGGGCTAACGGCAAAAAAGTTGCCGTACCGAAATGTATAAGCCAGACAAGAGAGATGGATTTCTACTATATTACGTCTATGGACGATCTCGAAAACGGGGCTTTCGGAGTCCTCGAACCTATAGAATCACGATGTGAAAAGGCAACGGATTTCTCCAAAGGGCTTTGTATAGTACCCGGTCTGAGCTTTGACGCGGAAGGCTACCGCTTAGGCTACGGAAAAGGCTACTACGACAGATTCCTCTCGAAATTCGAGGGAGATACGGTAGGACTTTGTTATTCAAACTGCATTAAATGGAAGCTGCCCCACGGCTATTATGACAAACCGGTCGATATGATCGTCACAGACAGATATATCAGACGCACCGGAAAAAAATAAGAAAGGAACCGCTTTGTTATGAGTGAAGAATTACATTCATCAGGCAGGAAGAAAAAGGTCGATAGTTTTCAGCTGAATATTGATTACTCGGAGGATCTCGACAATGATATTATCTTCCCGGAGGACACGGACGAGGATCTGCTCGATCTGAGTGACGACGATAAAACGGAACAGATGCCCGTTCCGAGAAGAATGTCCGACACGGAAGACGAGATCTCCGAAAGAGAAGAAAACCGCCGCAGACGCAAAGCACTTAAAAAAGAGCGTCAGCGTAAAAAGAGAAAAGCAAAACAAAACGGCTGCGTTCTCAGAGTGGTATGGCTGGTCATGGTTCTGATACTCGGCGTTTTCCTTGCCGAATTTCTGCTGGTTGGCATAAACGATCTTCTCGGACGAAACAGAGGCGACGAGGAAAAGATCATCATTCAGATACCCGATAATCCCGATATTGATTCTCTCAGCGAGATACTCTACGAAAACGGGGTAATATCCAACAAGACGTACTTTAAAATGTACGCCAAGCTGACTAACGGCGACGAGGGATTCGCAAAGGGTTCGTACGAGTTGAAAAACAATATGGACTACGAAGCGATCATCAACTATCTGCAGTCGAACGCAAACCGTGTAGATACGGTACAGCTCAGGTTTACCGAGGGTATGACCGTTCTCGAGATCGCCGATAAGCTTTCCGAAAACGGCGTATGCGACAAAGAAGAGTTCCTTAATCTGTGCAATTCCACAGATTTTGACGAGGACTTCACGTTCCTGTCAAGCGGCAGACCCGGTATAAACGGTGTATATTACCGTTTGGAAGGTTATCTCTTCCCCGATACGTATGAATTCTACCTCGGTGAAAAGCCGACTACCACGATATACAGATTCCTCAACAACTACGAGGCTAAGCTATACTACACAAAGCAGAGAATAGAAATAAAAGAGGATACGGACGAGGACAACTACTGGGACAACTACTACAGCGAGGAAGATACCGACACAAGCAAGAAGAATGTCAAGAAATACGAAAAACTCACGATAGAGGAACAGGCAAGGAAGCAGGGCATGACTATGGACGAGGTGCTGACGCTTGCTTCTATGATACAGGCAGAGGCGGCGACAAAGGATGATATGTACATGATCTCCTCTATCTTCCACAACCGACTCAACACGATCAACGCAGGCGGTTACACAATATACGGAGATTACATCAGAGGCACTCTCGGTTCAGACCCGACTATCTACTATCCGTACAAGAAGAACACAGCGCCCGCAAACTACAAGAGCAGATACGACACCTACGAGATACAGGGCCTTCCTTCCGGACCGATATGCAACCCGGGTATGGACGCTATTTCGGCAGCACTTTACCCGACAGAATCGAACAACTATTTCTTCTGTCACAAGCCGGCAACAGAGGACAGCGAAGCAGTTCCGTACTACGCAGCGACAATGGCAGATCATAACTACAACCTCTCTCTTGCAGGACTCAACTAAACAAAATACAATTACTTTCTAAGCACTCGAATAACTTCGGGTGCTTTTTGTTCACATAAAAAGCACAGGTATTTTGTTATTTATCAAAAACGCATTGACGTATTATGCACAATAATGTATAATTAATGTAATTAGTGAAAAAGGAGGAAAATTATGGCAAAAGTTCAAACCGAGGAAACTGCACCTATCCGCGACGCAAGAAAGCTCGGTATCCCGAAAATGCTGCTGCTCGGCGGACAGCATCTGTTCGCTATGTTCGGCGCTACCGTTCTCGTACCTCTGCTGACGGGTCTTGATGTTTCCACAACTTTATTAATGGCAGGTCTCGGCACACTGCTGTTCCACTTCATCACAAAGGGAAAAGTTCCCGCATTTCTCGGCTCTTCGTTCGCATATCTCGGAGGTTATGCAATAGTAGCCCCGCTGATCGACGGCAAACCGAATACCGAAATGCTCCCCTATGCCTGCGGAGGCGTACTTGTATCGGGTGCAATATATCTGCTGCTTGCAGGTCTGTTCAAGGCATTCGGTATAAACAAAGTAATGAAGTTCTTCCCGCCCGTTGTTACGGGTTCTATGATCATCGCGATCGGTCTTACGCTCGCCCCGAGCGCGATCGACAACTGCAATCAGGACTGGCTTTTGGCTGTTATTGCGATCACGCTTATCATTGTATGCAATATCTGGGGCAAGGGTATGATAAAGATCATTCCTATTATGATAGGTATTGTAGGCTCGTACATCGTTGCGCTCTGTCTCGGCAGAGTAGATTTCTCGGAGGTTGCAAGCAGCAGTATAGTTGCGCTCCCCATACACACTTCGGCGATCGCAAAGTTTGACGTCAGCGCGATAATTACTATTGTACCCATTGCGCTTGCTACGGTTATGGAGCACATCGGCGACATCTCGGCTATCAGCGCAACGACCGGCGAGAACTACATCGCCGATCCCGGTCTGCACCGCACGCTTATCGGCGACGGACTCGCAACTTCTTTCTCGGCGCTGTTCGGCGGACCCGCAAACACGACGTACGGAGAAAACACGGGCGTTCTCGTTCTTACACGAATCTATGACCCGAGAGTTATCCGCATTGCGGCTGTCTTTTCTGTTGTACTCTCGTTCTTCCCTGCCGTATCGGCTGTTATCTCGACAGTACCCGCCGCAATCATCGGAGGCGTATCGCTCATTCTCTACGGCATGATCTCCGCTATCGGTATCCGAAACTTTGTCGAAAACAAAGTCGATCTCACAAAGAGCAGAAACGTGATCATCACGGCGGCTATTCTCGGCTGTGCGCTGGGATTCAAATTCTCCGCCGCTCAGGGTATCTCTTTTGCGGTTGGTTCCACAACGATAAGCTTTTCGGGTCTTGCTATAGCAGCTATCGTAGGTATCCTTCTCAACGCAATACTTCCCGGCAAGGATTTTGTTTTTGAGAACAACGGCAAGCCTTCCGCCGCAGAAGCAAAAGCTGCTGCAGAGAACGGAGACGTGAAAGAACCTGCCAAATCTGCGGAAAATGCTCAGACATCTGCAAAGGCTCAGTCGGATAAAACGTCTGCCAATAAGAATAAAAAAAGCAATAAGAAAAAATAATTGATACCGAATATTTAACGCCGTACTCTCGCAAGCACGGCGTTATTTTTATACTATTATTTATACTATTTTTCCGTAACATCCGCACAAGCGGTGATTATCCCGTATATTTTTCCCCTATTCTGTTATTCTTTGCCTTCAGCCCGATGGAATATCTCTGAACAAGCATGGAATCTGTATTATTTACCTTTCCGTCGTTATTCACGTCGCCGAGCTTCTTCTGCAGATCGTTGAGCGTAATGATATTGATCGAAACACGAAGCATGATGAGCGAGTCTTTAGATGTAACCTTGCCGTCGCAGCTTATGTCACCGATAATATGCTCTTCGGTGTCTCCGCCTCCGCCCTGAGTGTCGGTATCGCTGTGAGTATCGGTTGAGCCGCCGTCCTTTTTCTTACCGCACATTGTGCATACACCGTTTACGTAATTATGCTCCTTCTTCGGGATAACCTGCTGCGCCTTTATCACTGTTCCGCAGGTTTCACAGTGCGAGCCTTCCGTCTTGCCCTCGTGCGTACAGGTAGCCTCGACTGCGGGGTCTTTCACTTCTTTATGACCCGTTGCGGGAACTTCGATCTTCGGGATCAGTATCTCTCCGCAGTCTTTACACTCTGCCCACTGACCCCAGCCGGGTTCGGTGCAGGTGGGAGATTTTGCGTCATGAACAACCATCGAATGTATATGAGGACCGTCGCCCTGATCGTCCTTTGCATTCACTGCCTTTACAACAACCGAATCGTAATCAAGCTCGAACATATCGGTATTGTAGAATTCCTTGATAACGTATGTTGCGCATACATCGTCGTTTGTAATATCCTGATTTGCGGTGAATTTAAAAGCTATGATCTCGGTTTCATCGGAAACGGTAGTTCCGTTCGGATCAAACAGCACAGAGAACATCATCTTTTTGTCGTTTATCCGATTGACAAAAGTAGCGTCATAATACTGTTCGTAATCGTTATAAGTCAGATAAGACCTGTTAAAACTGAATTCCGCCAAAAAGCCCGACGCTCTTTCCGTCTTTTGCATATTGAAGAACACAGTGATCTCGTCGCCCTTTGACCCCTTCATTCTTACCGTACCCTGGTTTGACGTATCGGACGAGGTATATATCTCGTTTTTGTCTTGTCCGACGGTATCTGTCTGTGCGTTTGCCGAAAGAGTACCGCACACAGATGAAATAAGTATCATCAGCGCCACTATGACCGCAGGCAGCTTTTTCATAATATCGACCCCCGTAAAGATAATCATAATATTATTATAATATATCCTATATGAAAAATCTATAGCTTTTTATATTTTTTTATAGGTTTTTTCAAAAGTTTTTCAAAAAAGCCGGAACAGAATAATGTTCCGACTTTTTGATATTACTTTGCGTAATCTGTTATTCTTGATTCTCTGATAATATTTACCTTGACCTGACCCGGATACTCGAGATCGGTCTCGATCTTCTTGCAGATCTCTCTTGCAAGCGGTATCATTCTTTCGTCCTTCACGATCTCGGGCTTTACCATAATGCGAACCTCACGGCCTGCCTGAATTGCGAAGCACCTCTCTACTCCCTCAAACGAAGAAGCAACCTCTTCAAGCTTTTGCAGACGCTTTATGTAGTTTTCCACATTCTCGCGTCTTGCGCCCGGTCTTGCGGCGGAGATCGCGTCTGCCGCCTGAACTATACATGCAACGATCGTCTTTGCCTCGACGTCGCCGTGGTGCGCATGGATAGCATGAATTATCTGATCGCTTTCCTTGTACTTCTTTGCAACGTCAACGCCTATCTCAACGTGCGAACCCTCGATCTCGTGGTCGAGCGCCTTGCCTATATCATGCAGAAGTCCCGCGCGCTTTGCAAGAGTGGGATCCATGCCAAGCTCGCTTGCGATCATACCCGAAAGAAGCGCAACCTCGATAGAGTGATCGAGCACATTCTGACCGAAGCTTGTGCGGTAACGCAGACGTCCGAGAAGCTTTACAAGCTCATGGTGCATTCCGTTTACGCCGACCTCAAGAACAGCGCGTTCGCCTTCTTCCTTGATGACCGCTTCGACCTCACGCCTTGCCTTGTCTATCATTTCTTCGATCCTTGCAGGGTGAATTCGTCCGTCCGAAATAAGCTTTTCGAGCGCAATTCTTGCGATCTCTCTTCTGACAGGCTCAAAGCACGACAGCGTTATTGCCTCGGGTGTATCGTCTATGATAAGATCGACTCCCGTAAGAGTTTCGATCGCTCTGATATTTCTTCCCTCACGTCCGATGATGCGTCCTTTCATCTCGTCATTCGGGAGCGGTACTACAGACACCGCTGCCTCGGCAACATGGTCTGCGGCACATCTCTGTATTGCCAGAGAAATAATATTCCTTGCCTTTTTCTCGGATTCCTCTCTTAGCTGCTGTTCATAATCCAATATTCTGACAGCCTTTTCGTGAACAAGCTCCGTCTCGAGATTTTTCAGCAGGTAATCCTTAGCCTGCTCCGTAGTAAATCCCGATATTTTCTCAAGCACTTCGAATTCGCTTTTCTTGATAGACTCCGCTTCGGCAAGTCTGTCTTCTGCCTGCTTGAGCTTTTTGGAGACATTCTCTTCTTTCTTTTCGAGATTATCGGTCTTTCTGTCAAGAGTTTCTTCCTTCTGCTGAACTCTTCTCTCCTGACGCTGTATCTCTTTTCGTCTTGCGTTGAGGTCTTTTTCAGTCTCGTTCCTGAACTGAAGGACCTCGTCTTTGCCCTCGAGCAAAATTTCCTTTTTCTTAGCTTCCGCATCCTTTACCGCTTCGTCCACAATGCGCTTTGCTTCGTTTTCGGCGGAACCTATCTCGGCCTCCGCGATCTTCTGGCGATGCTTCACGCCCGCCTTGAAGCAAATTATGCTCGCAACTATCGCTGCGAGAACGATCAGCAGTATGCTTAGCCATATTGGCATCATATCTGCCAGACACCTCCTTGTTTTGATTTTTAATTTACTTAATCCATTAAACAATCATAACCCCGGTGCCGTCTCGGTATTTCAATATAAAATTTTAACTTGTGATGAACCAACTCTGTTTCGGTGTGATGTAACGGGATCGCTGACGCATGAAACTATGACGATCAACGCACACATACCTCCGCTTTGAGTCTGAAAAATGACAATAAGAGTACTGCCCGAAAACCAATTTTGTTTGATCCAGGCAGAATGTAACGTAAAATTATATTATCTGTATATTAAGCCTCCGCAGGAAGCATTATACCAATATAACCATTTAAACATTAATTCAGCAGTATTTATATCAAAACACTAATATATAGAAACGGCTCTGAGTCCGATTAACAAACGGGAATATCCTACCGATCAAGGTGTACAAATATCCCGTTTATATTGTAAGGCAAAAAGCATAATTTGTCAACTGTTATTTTTAGCAACAGTAAATATAAATTACCCTGTTTATTGGTTTTTTCGGGGTACATTTTCAAAATGACCATATCCGAACAGCAAAACAATTCAGAATATTTACTTTTTCGCAAGGTGTGATGCGGTATAATAAAAAATAATTACAAAAAAGTTAAAAAATTAATTAAAAAAGGTTGACAAATTGGTAACAATAATGTTATAATTCAAATCAGATAGATTTCGGAGGTTATTATGCGAGTTATTACAGGTTCTGCACGAGGCAGAAAATTAGAACAGCTCACGGGCGACGACGTACGGCCGACAACCGACAGAGTTAAAGAAGCTGTATTCAGCATCATACAGTTTGATATTGCGGGCAGGCGGTTCCTTGATCTATTCGCCGGCTCGGGGCAGATGGGCATCGAAGCGCTCAGCAGAGGCGCGTCCGAGGCTGTGTTTGTGGATAACAGGCGCGAGTCCGTCGAGATCGTCAAAAGGAATCTTGCGTCGGTAAAGCTTGATCACGGCAGAGTCGTGCAATCGGATTCGATAAGCTTTCTGAACAGCAACAGAACGGAATTCGATTTCATGTTTCTTGACCCGCCGTACGGCACGGGGCTGCTTCAGGCGGCGCTTGCAAAAGCCGAAGCGTCCATGAAGAAAACGGGTATGATAATCTGCGAGTACCCTATCGGCGAAAATCTGCCCGATAAGCTTTCGGAGTTTGTACGGTACAGAGATTATAAATACGGAAAGATCGGAATTACGACTTACTGTCACAGTGAGTTCGCCGATTGATATATTCTATTCTTATCAACAAGGGAGGTGTGCCATGCGTACAGTCATTTGTCCGGGAAGCTTTGACCCTGTTACACTGGGGCATGTCGATATTATAAAGCGGGCGGCAAACACGTTTGACAAGGTTATAGTTGCGGTATTCGTAAACAAAGCGAAAACGCCTTGTTTCACGATCGAAGAACGTATGCACCTTCTGAATATGGCTCTCGAAGGAACAGAGAACGTCGAGGTAGTAGCATGCGAAGGACTGCTTGCCGATTATGCAAGAGAGAGGAACGCCACTGCTGTAGTTAAGGGGCTGCGCGCCGTATCTGATTTTGAATATGAATTTCAGATGGCGCTTACCAATAAAATGCTCAATCCCGAGCTGGAGACGATATTCTTTATGTCACGCGCGGAGAATATGTATCTCAGCTCAAGCATTGTAAAAAATGTTGCAAGTTTTGGGGGAAACATAAGGGACTTTGTTCCCGAATGTATTCACGACGAAATCCGTAACAGATTATGTGGAGGAGGAAATAAAAATGAAAGTTGACGATTTACTTGATGATCTCAGTGATCTGCTTGACGACGCAAAGGATATGCCCATTCTGAACAAGGCTATGATCGACAAGACTCAGATCGCCGATATTATCGACGAGATCAGGAAGAACCTGCCTGTGGAGACACGCCAGGCAAAGGCGATCGTTGCCGACAGAACAAAGATCATTAACGACGCAAAGGCAGAAGCAGACGCTATTATCAGCATTGCGGAGAAAAAGCGCAACGAAATGCTCGCCCAGGATAAGCTTGTTATTCAGGCCGGTGTCGAGGCTAAGCGTATAGTAGCCGAAGCAAACAACATGGCTCAGAAGGTAAGGAACGCTACCAATCATTACATCGACGAGATCCTTGTTAAGACAGACGAGCTGCTCGCTTCCAATCTTGATGACTTCAGGAAAAAGAGGGCGATGCTCGAAAAGGCAAAGAGCAAGCAGAAAAAGCCCGAAGGCGAAGCTGCTGCAAGCGAAGAGACATCCAACTAATAAAAGACCTGCACGGGAATTTCCTATGCAGGCCTTTTTCTGTCTTAGATAATCACATATGCATAAGCGAGAATACTTCTTCAATATCCTCGGCGTCGATAGTCAGCGGTTTGCATAAAAGCTCGCGCAGATACACCTTATACTTTCCTTCCTTTGCTTTTTTTGTCATCTCGTCAACTATCATCTTCTGATCCAGCTCGTCGGTCATCAGATATGTACCGTCCTCGGAAAACTCCATTCTTCCCGCCATGTTGTTGTCCGCAAGGAATATGGCTTCCACTATTCTGCCGCTCTCGTTTGCTAAAGATATCTGATATTTTGATTTCAGCATAACGTATGTAAGATTTGTGAAATTATAGCTTTCCATAATCCCCATCTGTTCAAACCTCTGCCTGCTGTCCTTGACCACCTTATCAAACATAAAGCTCGGCTTCCATCTGAATACATTTTCGACACCCTGAGGAAGTATCGTTGCTACTCCCAGAAACGGCACCGTGCCGTTGTTCATCATTACTGCCAGACCTGTGATCTCTTCCGCTGTGAATTTGACCTCCAAATCATTCACCTCTTCCCAAAAAAATACGATTCATCAATAATTGCCTAAGCCTATTTGCGCATTATCATTTTATCACAAATAATTATAAAAATCCATCTAAAAAGAATAATTTAATAATTTTGTTGTAACCTTAACAATATTTTTACCGTAAACCAACAAACTGTTTGTTATGTGTACCAACTATACGTGAAAGGCTTCAACACCTCAAAGGTTATTATTCAACGCCATTACTATACCCCCTTGTGGGCAATGTCAACTTAAAACTGAAAACTTAAGATTGAAGAATTAATAATAGCGGAAAAACGCTTCGCTCTTTTATTGTATTTATATTTTTTAACCTATTCTATAAAAAATAGGAGCGAAGCGACTCCGATATTTTTAAGTTTTAAGTTTTAAGTCTTCCGTTTTCAGTAAAATTACAACCGAAAAAACTTAAGTTGATGACTTTGCCCTTGTGGGAACATGCTTACTGTACGCTTGACTCGCTTATATTTTCTTCGGACGACGAACCGGAAACCGTGATCTCTCTGTCGGGATCAAGCTTTTTTTGAAGGTACTCCTCAAGGCAAAGCCCCTCGCGATATATCTCCCCGGCGCATTCTTCGCCGACATAGCGGTAATGCCACGGTTCATAGTTTATGCCGGTTATATTCTCTTTCCCCTCCGGGTATCTCAGTATAAAACCATAGCGATAAGCATTTTCGGCGAGCCAGTCATAGACAGGCTGAGAGTCCCCGGATATGTTCATATCCGCATTTATATCGAGCGCAAGCCCGAGCTGATGTTCGCTTGTTCCCGGGAGCGCAACATATGCTTCCGCCATCTCCCTGGCGGTTTCTTCATCATATTCCTGCTCGATAAATGAGTCGATGTATATCTGCATCATCTCGACCTGTTCATCGTTCGACCTGTACGCTTCGGTAACATAGGGGAACACATCCTGCGACCTTGCGTCGTCAAACATTCTTTGAAGAGATTCGTATATCCTTTCGTCGATCTGTTTCCCGTTGTCGAGCGTCAGCAATTCAAATTCATAGTTTTCGGGTATCTTGTTCCAGCGATTAACAAGCGTCTGCTCCAACACATCGTTGTCCGAGATCACGATATGACCGTCATCATATGTAACCGACGTCTGAATCGCAGTGCTCTCGTTGTGGCTTTCTTCTTCTGTATCATCGTCTGCAAGAAAAACAAGATCGCTCGCCGTATCTTCATACACATCGATTTCGGTTTCCATGGAATCACTGTGATCCTCACCCTCGGACACGGGTACAATACCCGTGAACCACAGAAGTACTCCGATACCGAGCGCAGCAGCAACAACAGTAAGTATGATCGGGGCTTTTGATTTCTTTTTCATTTCAATACTCCTTTTTATCGTTTCTACTTTAATGATAACATTCTTTTAATTTTTTTGCAATCTGCATTTTTATTAATACTTACATATTTTACGTCTCAGCTTTATCTATTTTGACATACACCGCAGAACGGATAAATTGCACGCTGTTTTGGACGTTTCATGCCCGAAAGAGAACGGCAGAGTTGAAAAATGTGTGATTTTTATTTGTTTTTTTCAAGTCAACCCGGATTTTCTCGAAAAAAAGCTTGACAAAGCGATCGTGATGCATTATAATAATGAATTGTACTAAAATAGCGGGTAGTACGCTATCGACATTTTCGGATCGAAAAAATGTGTACATTTTTATTGATACTTCACGATTTTACGTCTTTGTTTTTGTTGATGTATACGAAATTGCAAGATCCGGGATTCGGTATTACCTGATTGCATAAGCCTCAGGAATGTATTAAAATTTTTAGAATAGGAGTTGACATAATGCCTACGGTGAATGTAAGACCTGTTGAACTGGGTAAAACAACCCGAATGAGCTTCGGCAAGATCGATGAAGTTATCGGTATGCCTAATCTTATCGAGATCCAGAAGCAATCCTTTGAGTGGTTTATGAATGTAGGACTCAAAGAGGTTCTGAAGGATATTTCGGGTATCAAAAACCACTCCGGCACCCTGATACTTAACTTTACGGATTATTCTATTGATACGAAGAACCTCAAGCGCACAGTCATTCAGTGCAAAGAGCGCGACGCAACATACTCGGCTTCTCTTTTTGTTAAAGCACAGCTTATCAACAAAGAGAGTTCGGACGACTCGGAATCGGACGGTATGCCGAGAACGGATTCTATCATAGAAAACAACATATACATGGGCGAGCTGCCGCTGATGACCGCAAGCGGTACGTTCGTTATCAACGGCGCAGAGCGAGTTATCGTATCTCAGCTTGTCAGAAGTCCGGGCGTTTACTACAAGATGGATCATGACAAAACAGGCAAGGAGCTTTTCTCCTCGACGGTTATCCCCAACCGCGGCGCATGGCTCGAATATGAAAACGACATAAACGATGTTTTTTACGTAAGAATAGATAAAAACAGAAAGATACCCGTTACCGCATTTATCCGCGCACTCGGCCTCGGCACAGACGAGGAGATACTCGAATATTTCGGCGACGACACAAGAATAAAAGCCACGATCGCAAAAGACGGCTGCAAATCTGTCGAAGAAGGACTTAAAGAAGTATACAAGAAGCTTCGTCCGAGCGAGCCGCCGACAGTAGAAAGCGCACAGACTCACATCAACAACCTGTTCTTCGATACAAGAAGATACGATATGTCGAGAGTCGGCAGATATAAGTACAACAAGAAGCTCGGTATCTCGGGCAGAATCACCGGTCAGTACGCAGCCGAAGCGATCATCGCCATGAGAGACAACAACGAGGTTGCCGCAGGCGAGGTCCTCTTACTGCCGGGCGATCTTATCACAAAGGAAAAAGCACTTATCATAGAAAACGCAGGTATCGACGTTGTAAACGTTTACCGTGAAGGCAGCCCCGACAAGATCATCAAGGTCATCTCCAACGGCATGGTAGATCTTTCAAAATACGTTGATTTCGACATAGCCGAATGTGAGATAGACGAAAAGGTTCGCTTCTCCATTCTCGGCGAAATTTTAGATATGGGTCTCAGCGGCGACGATCTCAAAGACGAGATCAGAAAGCGCCGTTCCGATCTTGTTCCAAATACTATTACAGTTGTTGACATATTTGCGTCCATCAACTACATGAATAACCTTGCGGAGGGTATCGGCACAACGGACGACATCGACCATCTCGGCAACCGCCGTATCCGCTGCGT
The DNA here is from genome assembly GCA_902797065.1 of uncultured Ruminococcus sp. Lineage (GTDB taxonomy): Bacteria > Bacillota > Clostridia > Oscillospirales > Acutalibacteraceae > RUG592. The sequence goes on along the minus strand of CADBRK010000227.1, from coordinate 2,689 downwards.
AGGCGAGCTTCTCCAGAATCAGTTCAGAATAGGCTTTACACGTCTTGAGAGAGTTGTACGCGAGAGAATGACGCTCCAGGCACAGGAGGCTCTCTCCCCCACGGCGCTCGTCAACAGCCGCCCCGTAACCGCAGCGATCAAGGAATTCTTCGGTTCTTCTCCGCTGTCACAGTTCATGGATCAGAACAACCCGCTCGCCGAGCTTACGCATAAGAGACGTCTGTCTGCTCTCGGCCCCGGCGGTCTTTCGAGAGACCGTGCAGGATTCGAGGTTCGTGACGTACACTACAGCCACTACGGACGCATGTGTCCTATCGAGACTCCCGAAGGTCCGAACATCGGACTTATCTCATACCTTGCAACATTCGCAAGGATCAACTCCTACGGCTTCATCGAAGCTCCTTTCAGAAAGATAGACAAAGAAACAGGCGTCGTTACGGACGAGGTAGTATATATGACTGCCGACATGGAGGACGAGTTCATCGTTGCGCAGGCCAACGAGCCGCTTGACGAAAACCACCGTTTCGTCAACGCCAAAGTTCACGGACGTTACAGAGACGAGTTCGTAGAGCTTGCAGCGTCACGATTCGACTATATGGACGTTTCTCCGCGAATGGTTGTATCAGTTGCAACGGCCATGATCCCCTTCCTTGAGAACGACGACGCAAACCGTGCGCTCATGGGCTCCAACATGCAGCGTCAGGCAGTTCCGCTCCTTGTAACAGAAGCGCCTATCGTAGGTACGGGCATGGAGTACAAAGCGGGCGTAGACTCGGGTATCTGTCTGCTCGCAGAGGACGACGGCGTTGTTACAAGCGTAAGCGCCGACCTCATCACTATAAAATACGATTCAAACGACCCCAACAGCACCGGCAGGACGGTTGAACACGAGGTTACAAAGTTCCTGCGTTCAAACCAGGGCACATGTATTAACCAGATACCGATAGTTGAGGTTGGTCAGAGAGTAAAGAAGGGCGAAGTGATCGCAGACGGTCCCGCAACAAAGAACGGCGAGATCTCCCTCGGCAAAAATGCGCTCATCGGCTTTATGACATGGGAAGGCTATAACTACGAGGACGCCGTACTTCTCAATGAAAAGATGGTACGCGACGATTACTACACCTCTATACACATAGAAGAATACGAAACAGAAGCAAGAGAAACAAAGCTCGGACCCGAGGAGATCACAAGAGATATTCCCAATACGGGCGACGATATGCTCAGGAACCTCGACGAAAACGGCATTATCCGCATCGGCGCAGAGGTTAAGCCGGGCGACATACGTGTCGGCAAGGTTACTCCGAAGGGCGAAACAGAGCTTACCGCAGAAGAAAGACTTCTCCGTGCGATCTTCGGCGAGAAGGCAAGAGAAGTAAGTGATACGTCGCTGCGAGTTCCTCACGGCGAGTGCGGCACCGTAGTTGACGTTAAAGTATTTACAAGAGAAAACAGCGACGAGCTTTCCCCCGGCGTTACAAAGGTAGTTCGCTGCTACCTTGCGCAGAAGAGAAAGATCAGCGTAGGCGACAAGATGGCAGGCCGTCACGGCAACAAGGGTGTCGTATCGAGAATACTCCCGCAGGAGGATATGCCTTTCCTCCCAGACGGTACGCCGCTTGATATAGTGCTCAACCCTCTGGGCGTACCTTCGCGTATGAATATCGGACAGGTACTTGAGGTTCACCTCGGCTACGCCGCAAAGGCGCTCGGCTGGAAGATAATGACCAGCGTATTTGACGGCGCACATGAGCAGGATATTTTCAGCATCTACAAAGATCTTGCAGAAAAAGCAAAGAACAGAGAGCTTCCTCCTCCGGAATCTCCGAAATTCATCGACTTCACGGAGTGCTTTGACAAAAACGGCATCTCTATGGAGTGTAAAACAATGGTGCGTGACGGCAGAACGGGCGATTACTTCGATAACCCGGTTACCGTAGGCTATATGTACTACCTTAAGCTCCACCACCTCGTTGACGATAAGATACACGCACGTTCCACGGGTCCTTACTCGCTCGTAACACAGCAGCCCCTCGGCGGTAAAGCTCAGTTCGGCGGTCAGAGATTCGGTGAGATGGAAGTTTGGGCGCTCGAGGCTTACGGCGCTGCATATACTCTCCAGGAGATACTCACAGTCAAGTCGGACGACGTTGTAGGACGTGTAAAGACATACGAATCCATCGTAAAGGGCGACAATATCCCGACTCCGGGCATTCCCGAATCGTTCAAGGTACTCATCAAGGAGCTTCAGTCACTTGCGCTTGACGTAAGGGTTCTCGACAGCGACGGCAACGAGGTAGACCTCAAGCAGGATCTCGACGAGGAGACCAACCCCAAGGCAGTTGAAAACGGCGGCTATCCGGGCAAGAGCGTCATCACAAGCAACGATATGAACGGCATGACAGTCGAGGACGATCCGACGGGCGCAAATATGTACGACCCGAACGGTATTGTCAACGACAGCTTTAGCGATACCGACGAGTTCTTCGGCAGTGATGATATTGAAGAAATGGACAGCTACGATTCGGACGCCGATTCGCTGTACGGTGACGACAACGACGACGATTTCGACGAAAGCTACTCATTCGACGACGAGAATAATAATGACGATTACGATTATTAATTAAGGGAGGAGAAAGAACTATGGGATATAATGCTGTATTCGATTCTGTAAAGATAGGTCTTGCATCTC
>CADBRK010000226.1 GCA_902797065.1 uncultured Ruminococcus sp. | reverse complement strand
TTATTTCTCGAACGGCGATATATATAAAGACTGCGTGAAATTCATGACAAGGGTGATAGTAAGCTTTGTGGCAATGCTTATTTTGTTTGAGCTTCCTTGTCTTGGGGGATATATTCTGTTTCAGGATAAAAAATATGTCGAGATACTTGTTGTTTTACTCGGCGTACTCGGATTTTTCGGTGCATATCTCTTTTCACTTAAAAACCAATTTGCAGTTATGCTTTATGCTCAGGGACTCGGCAGACGTGAAAGCTTTGATAAAGGCACAGCTGTGGCAAAAGGAAATTCCGGAAAGCTTGTAAAGCTGACGTTCTCGTTTTTCTGGTGGATAGTCTCATTTTTCGTTGTAGTTCCTTTTATCTATGTTGTTCCGTATCTTTCGTGTTCACATTTTATTTCGGCGAAATATCTTATCGAACAGTACGATAAAGCGCATGAAGTACAGCCTGAACTCGGTATCGAAAAACCTTCGGGTATATCGGAAGGTACATCCGCGCCCGTAATGTTTACGAATCCGAATTACACGTCTGCACAGAATGCAGAGCCGCTGACCTTTAAAAACGAATCAAATGGGAACAGTATTTCTCTTGAAAAAGGAGGGACGGTCGGCGACCTGAAATTATGACGGTTTCATTATGTGTGATAGCTTATAACGAAGAGTCTCTCATAAGGGGACTTTTAGATGATATAGCAAATCAGGATTATCCGCATGATCTGACGGAGATAATCTTTGTTGATAACGGTTCAACCGATACTACGCCGGTATTGCTTTCGTCATTCGGAAGGATCAATTCTGATTTTCTGAGGGTACACATCTGTACGCAGGAAAAATCGAATCAGGCTCACGGTTGGAACACCGCCTTGTGTAACGCATACGGTGATGTGATAATTCGCATTGACGCGCATGCCCGTATACCTTCCGATTATGTTTCAAAGTGCGTTAAAGAGATCGAGAGCGGCGAGGATATAGTAGGGGGAGGCAGACCGTGCATTTCTCAGCAGAACTCCGATTGGGACAATACGCTGCTTGCTGCGGAAGAATGTATGTTCGGCAGCTCGATAATGGGATACAGACGGGAACAGAAAGAGAAGACCTACCTGAAATCGCTGTTTCATGCTGCGTACAGACGATCTGTTTTTTCACGTGTCGGCGGTTTTAACGAAACTCTCGGCAGAACGGAGGATAACGAAATACACTACCGTATGAGGACGGTCGGCTACAAATTTGCCTGCTGCCCCGGGATAACGTCCAATCAATACATACGGGGTTCGCTCAAAGGCATGATGAAACAGAAGTATTCAAACGGCTTCTGGATCGGTCTTACACTGTTTGTTTGTCCGAAGTGCCTTTCGATTCTGCATTTTGCACCGTTTGCGCTTGTTTTAGGTTTGCTTATCGGAACAATAGCTGCCATGAAAGGGAGCGCAGTGCTTCTTTCCGCGCTGCTTGTGCTGTATCTTTTGTTTGATATTGCGATCGGTATCAGTGCGCTGAATCACGGCGGATATAACAAGAAAAAGCCTTTCCTTTTTTTGATCTTCCCTTTGCTGCATATTTCGTACGGGATAGGAACGCTTTTCGGGATAGTTTGCGGAATTCCCTGGAAAAAGACGCATTCTCAAAGACAGGCGAAAGAGACTATCAAAAAGGTAAAATACGCAATAAGAGAGAATACCATAGAATAAAATACGGACAGCCGCCGAGCTGTCCTGTTTTGTAGGGAGAAAAATATGGCTTTTACGAAAATAAACGAGGATAATTACGGCGAATTCTTGATTTACCTGAAAACGCTTGCAGACGATAAGTACAGAGAATTTCATTCGTCTATTGTGAATAACTCGCACCTTGAAATACTGGGTATCAGGTCTCCGATGCTGAAGAGTACCGCAAAGGAAATATTGAAAGGCGACTATGAGGGTTATCTGCGTTACAGCGGTAATAAATACTATGAAGAGGTCATGATAAGAGGTTTTGTCACGGCGCAGATCAAAGTAACTTCATATGAAGAAGCAAAGCGGCTGACAGAAAGTTTTCTGCCGTACATAGACAACTGGGCAGTGTGTGACGGATATTGCAGCACATTCAAGCGGATCAAGAAGTTCATGCCGGAATACTTTGAATATATCGGAGAATTGATAATCAGAGACAATGTATGGCATAAGCGAGTAGCTCTTGTACTGATGCTGAATAACTATCTTATCGATGAGTATATAGACATAGTGCTTCAACGCTGCATTGATATTTATTCAGAAGGATACTATGTACAGATGGCTCAGGCGTGGCTGCTGGCAACGGCGTTTATTGATTACCCGGATAAAGTAACAAAGATTTTGAAAAGCGACGGCTTAAGCTTTACTGTCAAGAGAATGACTATACAAAAATGCATTGATTCTTTCAGAGTGCCCGGTGAGAAAAAGGAGTACCTGAAACAAATTCGGGCAGAACAAAAAAAATAAAAAAGTTATTGTAAAACCCTTGACAAAGTCTGTATTGAATGATATAATTAGTATCGTTGCAGTGATGATTGCAGCGAAAATGCAGATGTAGTTTAGTGGTAGAACTTCAGCCTTCCAAGCTGACCGTGTGGGTTCGATTCCCATCATCTGCTCCATTCACGAGA
>CADBRK010000225.1 GCA_902797065.1 uncultured Ruminococcus sp. | reverse complement strand
TTTTGTCGTCGTGCGTGCGCTCTCTTTAAGAGTGCTTATCTATATTATCACGCTTTTCGCGTTTTGTCAACACTTTTTTTGAAAAAATTCAGTTTTTATTTTGCGCACAATCTAACGCACCCGGGTAACTCTGCTTTTCCACTATTTCCGCCGCACGTCGTATAACACGTTCTCTCAGCTCCTCGGGCGCCTTTATATAGCATTGAGAAGAGTACATCATCAGCCAATCGACAAGGCCTTCGCTCATATATCCGGTAGTCCTCACCCTGAACGTATCATTCTCGCAGTTCATATAGTGCGCACCGTCTCCGAATTTATCAATGATCTTTTCAAGAATATCATTACTGCAGATCAGGTCGATCTCCGTTTCTTCGCCGGAGTACATTTTGAATGTACGAGTAACATAGTCGCCCGCATCAAAACTGCCCCTGTATTTGCTGACCTCCTCGAAGCTTCGGGAAGGTTCGTCGGTGATCTCGAGATTGCCCATCCGATCGATTCTATAGTGCGAGAGGTTATCGTACTTGTCGTAATTGCCGACAAGATAATAATAATCGTCGCTCCAGATGAGCGCATATGGGCTGATACAGTGATCTCTTGTGTATTTTCTTTTCACCCTGTTGTTTACGATCTTTTTGCGATGATACTTAAACTTAACTTTCTTGCCTGCGGCAATAGCAGTATGAAGCTGATCCACTATATAAAGTATCTGTTCATTATCAAATTTTATTCTTTTGTCAAAATACATTTGTGTTTCTATCTGCTTTGCCTGATAAATGCTCAGCTCCTGAACAAGCTTATTTGAAAGCACCTTTGTTTTTGAAGGCGTGATAAACGACGCCCCGAGAACAGCGTCATTGAGCATTCTGATCTCGGCTACTTCAAATCTTCGTGAAGCGAGGAATACGCCTTCTCTGCCCTTTTTGATTATATCAAATCCAATTTCACGCAATACATCAACATCACGGTATATCGACTTTCGTTCCGCTGCAATATCATATTCCGCCGCAAGTTTTTCGATTATATCAAAAGATGTGACCGCATGATCCTCGTCGCTGTACTTCTTCAGGATCTCAAGCACCGCAAACAATTTTCTTTTACTGCTCTGTCCGTCTTTCTGCGTCATTTTGTTCACCCCTTATTACTATTTGATAATACCGCCTCGGCGCATTTAATGCCGTCCACCGCTGCGGATACTATTCCTCCGGCATATCCTGCGCCCTCTCCGCACGGATATACGCCGCTCATGCTTACAGATTCAAAGCTGTCGTTCCTGATTATCCTCACGGGGCTGCTCGAACGCGTCTCCGCGCCCGTCACTACTGCGTCACCGTCGGCGAATCCGGATAACTTTCCGGCAAGCAACGGAATACCCTCTCTGAGACTGTCGCAAACAAACCTGGGAAGATACTGCGACACATCTGCAAAACGATAGCCCGGACGATAGCTCGGAGTAACCTCACCTATACGTTCCGATACTCTGCCTTTGATAAGATCTCCTACACGCTGTACGGGCGCACAGTAATCTTCTCCGCCCGCAATAAATGCGGCACGCTCGATCTTTCTCTGGAACTCAACACCGGCAAGCGGCGAATTGCCGCCGAAATCATCGGGATTTACGCCGACAAGCACTGCGCTGTTTGCGTTTGTCTTATCTCTTGCGTATTCGCTCATTCCGTTTGTTACTACGGTACTCTCTTCGCTTGCCGCAGCGACAACGCTTCCTCCCGGGCACATGCAGAATGTATAAACTCCACGTCCGCTTTTCAGGTGTACATTAAGCTTATAATCCGCTGCTCCGAGTCTCTCGTTTTCAAAGAATCTGCCGTACTGCGCTTTGTTTATATTCCTTTGCAGATGTTCTATTCTCACGCCTACGGAGAACGGCTTTGCCTGCATAACAAATCCGCTGTTGTACAGCAGATCAAATGTATCTCTGGCGCTGTGACCTATGGCAAGTATTACATTGTCGGTGTCGATCGTTTCCGTCATGTCGCCGCAGCGTACCTCAACCGAACACACTTTACCGTTCTTTGCTTTTATGCCGGTAAGCTTTGTTTCAAAGCGGACTTCGCCGCCCAGTCTGATAATATCGTCACGTATTTTTTTCACGGTAATTTTAAGCTTATCCGTACCAATATGCGGCTTTGAGTTTACAAGAATATCCTCGGGCGCACCGTGCAGCACAAACTCCTCCAGCACCTTGCGTGAACGCACATCTTTTGTACCCGTGTTTAGCTTACCGTCCGAGAATGTGCCTGCGCCGCCCTCGCCGAACTGAACGTTGCTTTCCGTATTCAGCTTACCTGTGCTGTGAAAAAGCTCCGTATCTTTTGTTCTTTGATCTACGCTTCTGCCCCGTTCGATAAGTATCGGCTGCTGCCCTGCCTGCGCAAGTATCAGCGCAGCAAACAAACCTGCGGGTCCTGCTCCGACAACTACGGGACGCAGATCAAGCTTCGACGATTTAGGCAGCTCGTAATGATATTTCTCCGCTTTGATTATTTTGTTACTCCTGCAGCGTCTGAGTATATTATCCTCGTTTACGGCAAGTTCTGCTTCAACAGACACGTTAAAGCATACGCTGTCCTTCTTCCTTGCGTCGATGCTACGTTTCACAAGGGTAAGCGACTTTATTTTTGTTTTATCTACGGACAGCTGTTTTGCCGCCGCAGTTCTCAGCATATCTTCTCCGTAATCAAGAGGCATGCGAATATCGTTTATACGTATCATTTTACCCCTCCTCTCATCGAATCGGCACACGCATTACCGGCAATAATTCCGCTCGAAAATGCAAAATGAAGATTATAGCCTCCGCAAACGCCGTCAACATCCAGTGCTTCTCCTATCATATACAGTCCGCTGTTTTTCTTACAGCTCATATCAGGGTTTATCTGATCTACACTTATTCCGCCGGCTGTCACCTGTGCGGCGTTAAACGAAGATAAACTCTTCGGTGTAAACGTACACGTCTTTACGAGTCGGGCAAGTGTTTCTATATCATCCTGCATTAAGCTGTACATATATCCGTTTATATCAAGCTCCGCTCTCTTACAGATAAATTCTCCAAGTTTGCGGTTAAGCATTCCGGTGAAAATTTCCCCGTTTTTTTGATCCGGATATTTCCTGCATTTTGAGAAAAGCATTTTTTCAACATCGGCGCAAGTGTATTCGGGCATCAGATCAGCCGTTATGGTTATCTTCTCTGTTTTTACTCCGTTCACCGTACCGAGCGCAAAAAATTCGTTTGAGTATCTCGAAAGCTGAAACACGCATATGCCCGACACATTATCTGCGTTGAGCTGCAATTCGCCCGTTTCGGTATGTACCGGCACATTGTCTGCGTTCAAAGTAACCCTGCAAGGTACTCTCACACCCTTTACGGCGGAAAGGTCTTTATCTTTACACGGTATCGGCGCAAGCGAAGGGAAAACCGGGGAAACATCAAGCCCGAGCATTTTTGCAAAGCTGTATGACGCACCGCTGCTGCCGAGATTCGGCTGTGCTTTTCCTCCCGCTGCAAGAATAAGCTTTTTACATTGGTATTCAGCCGTATCGCTTATCAGCTTAAAACCGCCCCTTACCTGTTCAATCTGTCTGACATTCACCGAACAGTGAATGTCCGCACCGTATGCCTGCGAATTCAGTACAAGAATATTCATCACATCAAAGGCAGTGCCCGAATACGGGTAGACTCTGCCTGCGCTGTCGCTGCGGAAGATCATACCCAAAGACAAAAAGAACGACATCAGCTTTTCGGGCTTGTACTTTGAAAGTATCGGCGCAATAAACTCCCGGCATGATCTGTTATAGTATTCCGGCGACATATTGTAATTGGTTAAATTACATTTGCCGTTGCCTGTTGCAAGGAGCTTTCTGCCGCATTTATCTTCTTTATCAAGAATGGCTATTTTGTATTTTATGCCGTTTTTATTAAGCTTTTTCGATAGACAAACGGCGGCTGCAAGTCCCCCTGCACCGCCGCCTAAAACAACTATATCATATTTAATTATTTCCATCATTATTCCTTAATCAAGCCGCCGGCGCAAACACAAAGTTGATGCCGTGGGCAACAAGCAGAGAACCTGTTCCCATGATAATACCTGCCATCAACACTCCGAGCATAACCGCAAGTATGCTTTTCTTGAAGCCTATATCGAGCAGACTCGCCGCAAGCGTACCTGTCCATGCGCCTGTTCCGGGAAGCGGTATACCCACAAAAAGCATCAGCGCAACAAAAAGCCCGTTGCCTGCTTTAGCCTCCAATTTTTCTCCGCCCTTTTTGCCCTTCACAAGGCAGAACGTAAAGAATTTTCCTATGAGAGGTTTATCCTTGCCCCATTCGAGAACCTTTCTCGCAAAAAAGTAGATGATCGGTACGGGCAGCATATTGCCTATTATACATATTGCGTATGCTATAAAGATATTGAGTCCCTGCGCTACTGCTACGGGGATCGCCCCTCTGAGTTCGATCAAAGGCACCATAGAAATAAGGAAAACATACAAATACCACATAGGGAACTACTCCTTTTCGCTCATTGTAAAAATACGATCTGTCCATCATTGCGGACACTTATAGTATTATATATGATAAAAGGACACTTTACAATACCTGTTCTGCAATATTTTTATTTTTGTAGGATAATGCATATTTTAAGACTATTCAGCATAGAAATTGTCAGATTTTCGAAAAGCACCACATGTTTCTGATCTGCCACTCAAGCTCGGAGTATTTCCAAAGTTTTTCGCTGTTTTCAAAGCTGTTCGGATCATTGACCTTTATCATGCCCTTCTCCGTTCCTGCCAGCACGATAAAATGACCGCTGTCGGTAAAATCTCCGGGTATCATCGAACAGATGATCGGGTATCCCTGCGCAAGACGGCTGTATACGGTATCTTTGTCTATCGGGAGTTCCTCGCAGCATAAGCCGAAATCTGCGCTTCCCTCGGTAAACAATGCCCATGACGTACCCGTTCCGTACTGATAATATCCGTGCGACGACGCATACTCCGCAATATAAAAAGGGTTATAGGCGGAATTCTTTGTCAGACCGACAGCGATCATGGAAAGACACGTAGGTCCGCAGCCCGACGACGCAATAATATCGTCTCCGTACTCTGCATATCCCCAGCGCTTATCCCACTGGATAAAAAGCGGAATTTCCTGTTCCAATTCTTCTCTCGTAATATAACAATCGGCAGGGTCATAACCGCTGCCGCAGATCAACACAAGCCCGATGAGCGACGGGTCTTTACAGAGAGCGTCAAGCAAATACCCGGGGTATTTAGTATAATTATCAAATACCTCTTTGAACCGCTCGTCTCCCAGTGACATCTCGAAAAGCTTTTGTTCTGTTTCCTTATTAAAATACTTTTCCGTCTTATCTGCGGCAGGCGCATCGGTCTGTGCGGCAACTGTATTTTTGTTCACCTCGGCATTCGACTTCGTACCGAAACAAACAACCGTCACAGCAAGACTTCCGAGCATTACCGTCAGCACAAGCAATGTGTGATTCCGTTTTTTATTATACATACATCCGCCCCCGTTTGTGTTTTAACATAAACGTATTATAACACTTATACGAGGAGTAAGATGTCGCTTTTGAGTTTGGCTACTCTATTTTTCCGTATCTGAAGAGAAGCCCAACATACGCCGAGCATTCGCCGGTATCAAAAACAGGCGTAACCGCATCCCACGGGATCTTCTTCGCCGAACGATAGATATAGCTTCTGTCTTTGACAGAGTACAAAAACACATCTACGCCCTTCGCTTTACAGCGTTTTGCAAATTTCACGAACGAGGTATTTTCCCCTTCCGTACATACCGTACCCGAGTGATAAGCCTGTACCAGCACCGCATCCTTGCCGTCGAGTGAAATACAATCGAAGTCTGCGCCCACGTAAGATTTAAGCAGCAGCACATTTCTTGAAAGACGTATCAATTTGCCTTGCAGATCTTCGGAGAACAGACTTAGCTTTACACCGCCGTACGCAGCTTTGTCCTTTACAAAGCTGCCATGCGACATTGTCCCGAAGCTGCCTTTTCTGTAGGAATGGAACTCATCGTTAAAATCAGCCTGCTCCAAACACCTCGCATGATGCACACGCACAAAGTCGCCCCTGTTTTTCCATACGGCATACACACCGGAATATTCATGTTTCCCCTTCACGAACTCCCCGATAAAATCAACACAGCCGCAGAAGTTCTCCGTACCGTTTGATCTTTCATCACTCAGAACATAATCCGCCGCCGTCAGCATTACGGGTATCCTGACATACGACAGAGCGATCCCGAGAGCTGCGGCTGTATATCCGAGGGTATCGCTGCCGTGCGTCAGGATCACGCCGTTATAATTATCATAATCCACACCAAGCATAAAATTGCAAAGGTGTTCCAGAGTATCTACAGTCGAGTTTTCGCTCAGTATGGAAAACGGCTCGATACAGACAAAATCAATATCCGGGTACAGTTCGAGCAGCTTTTTTGCAGGGTTACCGTCAATATCGGCAATACCGTTTTTGACGCTGCTGCCTATGGTTCCGCCCGTAAACACAACAAGTATTTTCATAATATCACTTCTTCCTAATACAACACTTTATGGCGACGACGAAAAACAGGAACGGTACCGCAACAAGCGTCAGCGCAAGCATTATTAAAGCAAACAGAACGGCTTCGCCCGACACGGCAAGCAGCGCAAACGAGATCATCCCCAAAAAGCTTATTACTGCGCCGAAAACAACCAGAACAGCATTAAAGACAACCAGATCGTGTTTTGTACACCTGATTATTGCATAGATCACTCCGAGCAGCCCGCATATAATACTGAAAGGAATTATGACCGAAAAACTTGAAACATGCATTTCCGCCGCTTTTGAACCCGATCCGAAAAGATCGCCCCAGCTTGACAAGCTGAGTATTTCAAAATCATCGTCTCCGATTGATTTTATTTTGCCCAGAAATTCCGTAAGCTGCAATAATTTCTCCCACACAAAATGGATCAGACTGCACAGCAGCATAGATAACGACGTTATTAATAACCTGACCCCGTACCTGACTTTTCTCATACCCAATACACCCTTCCAAAACAAAACATTCTTACAAATATTTTACACCAAACATTTCTAAAAGTCTATCTTTTTTCCGACAATAATTTTTTATAGCTCATATCTATCGCCAGCGCGCCAAGCGGCGCAGTCAAAAGAATAGCTAAAACCGACACGGCAAGAACACTCTCTCCGCATGCAAGCCCCATGGCAAGGGGTATTCCCCCGATCGCAGCCTGTACCGTCGCCTTTGGCATATATGCAATAACACAGAACAGCTTTTCTCTTTTGTTCAGTTTCGTAAAAGCAAGACACAGCACCACCCCTGCAGCTCTGAACGCAAGAACACATAACAGAAGCAGCAGCGCCCTTAACCCTGCATTTTTAAGGCTGTCAACCGATACGCATGCACCAACCAGCACAAACAGAAATATCTCCGCAGCGCTCCAGATACTCCCGAATTTTTCGGATAACACGACAGCTTTTTGCGGTGCTTTCCTCTTTACTCCTATTCCCATACACATAACGGCTATCATTGAAGCGAACGGAATCATCTTTCCGAACGAGTTTTCGGCAGCCGACAGCGCAAATCCTGCCGACAGAATAATAAGAACCGCTATCACCGGAGATATGCTTATTCTTTTATATATGACAGAGAGTATATATCCCGATAAAATACCGATAATAATACCCGTAAACAGCGAGATCGGTATAGACGCTATACTCATTGCGGATATTTTTTCGCCTTGTATCACGCCCGTAAAAGCTGTAAACATTACTATTACAAACACATCGTCTACAGACGCGCCCGCAAGTATCATCTGAGGGATAGCTTTATCGGTTCCCCGTTTTTCGTCGATCAGCTTGATCATTCTCGGAACTATGACCGCAGGGGATACTGCGCCTGTCACTGCGCCCAGGATCGCCGCTTCAACGTGAGACATACCGAGCATTATCGGCGCAAGAAGGATCATTCCCAGAATCTCAAAGCATGCAGGCACAAAGCACATAAGCACCCCGGGTCTTCCTGTTTTTTTTAAGTCGGATAGGTTTAATTTAAGCCCTGCACGAATAAGTATTACTATCAGGGCAGCGCGCCGTATATCCGCCGATACTGCCTGCATCGACGGATCGAGCAGATCAAGCCCGTATGAACCGATCAGAATACCTCCTGCGATCATTCCGACCAGCGGCGGCAAATGTATTTTCCTGCATATTCCGCCAAAAACTATACCAACGGTCAGAATCAAAGCTGTGCTTAATAACATTATTATTCCTCCTAAGAACAAAAAAAGCCGATAACTTCTGCCACGAAAAGCAGACGTCATCAGCAAAAAATGCGGTTTCGGATAACCCGAGGGAGAACATCATTCCCATCTGTATGTATTATATCACGTCCGCCGAGTTGTTTCAACATGTTTTACCACGAATATTTACAGAAAAATAAAATCACCTCTTGACAAAACAATTTTGATATGATACAATTTAATTGTAATAAATCAATTCGGCAGGAGGTACAGCTTATGTCAATCTATGATTATACGGTCAAAAAGCGAAAGAACGGCGAACTTGACCTCAGCACACTCAAAGGCAAGGTATTGCTCATTGTAAACACAGCTACCGGCTGCGGATTCACACCGCAATACGACGGGCTTGAAAAGCTCTACGAAAAATATCACGCCCTGGGATTAGAAATACTTGACTTTCCGTGCAATCAGTTCGGCAATCAAGCGCCCGGCAGCGATAATGAGATACACGAGTTTTGCACAGCAAGATATAAAACACAGTTCGACCAGCTTGCAAAGATAGATGTAAACGGCGAGAACGAATCTCCGCTTTACACCTACATCAAAGCAAATTCCCCCTCGGAAGAAATAAAAGGTCTGAAAAGCCAGATCGCTATGAAGGCTATCAAAAAAATCAGCAAAACAGCCGTAAAGCCGGAGGATATAAAGTGGAATTTCACGAAGTTCCTTGTAAACCGCGACGGTGTTATCATCAGAAGATTTGAACCCACGCGCACACCGGAACAGATAGACGAGGAAATAGCAGCGATTATTTAAATTACATAGAAAGGAGCAGTTTTTATGGCAGTAATCAAAGTAACATCAGACAATTTCAACAAGGAGGTACTCAACTCGGAGAAGCCCGTACTCGCAGACTTCAACGCCAACTGGTGCGGTCCGTGCAGAATGCTTAAACCGATAGTTGAAGAAATCTCCGAGGAAAATCCCAACGTGAAGGTAGTCTCAATTAACATTGACGAGGAAGACGAACTTGCCGACGAGTACAATATTTCGGCGATCCCCTGCTTGATCTTATTCAAAGGCGGCGCAGAGTTTGACAGATGTGTCGGTCTCAGACCCAAGGCTGCACTCACAGAGTTTATCGGAGAATAGATTTATCGCACAGATAATCCCCCTTTCCTGTTCATCAAGGAGAGGGGGTAAATTTTTACAGTTTAGACTTTTATTTTTTTCAAAATCCCTATTGACAACCCCCTTGTACTATGCTATATTTAAATTGTACCAAATGTACTATTTGTAGTAATACAAGCAACTCTTCAAAAAAATGCAAAAGGAGGTTTGAATGTGTTCACGATAAACTACCAGAGCAGAGAACCCATCTACGAGCAGCTCTACAACAACGTAGTCAAGCTGATCGGCATGGACATTCTCCACCCGCACGACAAGCTCCCGACAGTCCGCGCTATGGCGCAGCAGCTGGGCATCAACCCGAACACGGTGTCAAAATCGTATCAGATGCTGGAGACTAACGGATATATTTATTCGACAGTCGGCAAAGGCTCGTTTGTCGCGGATAATCAATCGGTGCTCGAAGGGCGGCAGGCAGAGGCAAAGGAACAGCTGATAAAAGCCGTGCGTTCGTCCGCAGATGTGGGCATTACAAAAAGCGAAGTCAATGCGATAGTTGACGAAGTATTCCTCGGAGGTGAAACAGAGTAATGCTGGAAATTAAAAACATAACAAAAAAATTCGGCGACAAAGTCGCTTTGAACGGTCTTTCGTTCAAAATTCCCGACGGTTCTGTCTTTGGTCTGATCGGCTCGAACGGCTCGGGCAAGTCAACGCTTCTCAGAGTGATCTCGGGAGTATATGAGCCGGACGGCGGCAGTGCGGAGATCGACGGCGTACCTACATATGAAAACCCCGCAGTAAAATCTCAGTGCTTTTTTATATCGGACTTCCCGTATTTTTACAACAACTCTACCGTGGCAAATCTTTCTGTACTGTATAAGAGTCTGTACCCGACATGGAGCGACGATAAGTTCCGCAGACTTGCGTGCATGTTCCCTATTGGCATAAACGACCGCATAATAAATATGTCTAAAGGTATGCAGAGGCAGGCGGCACTTATGCTTGCGTTGTCAACAACGCCGAAATATCTCATGCTCGACGAGATATTCGACGGACTCGACCCCGTTGTGCGTCAGCTTATCAAGAAGCTGCTTGTCGAACTGGTGACCGAGAACAACTCGACCATAATCATAGCGTCGCATAACCTCAGAGAGCTTGAGGACGTGTGCGATCATATCGGGCTTATTCATTTGGGCGGCATCGTACTCGAAAAAGAACTCGACGAGGCAAAGCTCGGTATTCACCGTGTACAGATCGTATTTGACAAAGAGATCGGCGAGGGCGCATTCTCTGAACTCAACGTTGTTAAGATACAGCGCCAGGGCAAGCTGCTCAACCTTACGATCAAGGGCGACGGAGAATATATTGAAAAATATCTGCGTGATATGAACCCCGTATACATGGAAATGCTGCCTCTCACTCTCGAAGAGGTATTTATAAGCGAAATGGAGGTAGTAGGTTATGACATTGACAACATTATCAAGTAAAGAGCTGAAACCTCTTTTCAAATGGGCTTTCAAGCGCAACAAGGTCATTATTATCATATTCTCGATATTCCTGTTTTTAAACGGACCGCTGCTCGATATGTTCGTTATGTCGATCGCCGGTTTGTTTGATTCGGATTTTGAAGAGATAGGCGCGGTTTCTCTCGGCCTATACCAGGGATTCGCCGCATTGTTCACATTTATTTCGGCGCTTAAAACATTCTCCTTCCTGCATAACAAGAGAAGCGTGGATATGTTCGGCGCATTGCCGACCAACAGAACGACCATGTATATCGCTCATCTTCTCGGCGGGCTTACGGCTGTCGGCGTACCATATATTCTCTTATCGCTTATGACGATCGGTATCACGGCGCGTTCGGGCGAAATTCTGAAGCTTGATCTGTTCATGGTAGGCACAACTCTGCTGATGATGATCGCCTCTTATATACTCACTTCTCTTATCGCTTACTGCTGCGGAACAATAGTTGACACTGCAATAATCACCATCGGCGTAAATGCCATTTGGGTAGGTATTGTCGGACTGTATTACGGATTTATAACCGAGATGATTCCCGGTATGGATTTCGAATCCATCATAGATACTCCGCTTATCGCATTGTTTGCGCCCTACAGTTTCTCGATTGTAAACCTGGTTTATTATATGGCAGAACAGTTCGGAAGCGTCATAACGCTTCTTGTATGGAACATAATTTTTATCGCAGGTACGCTCTTCCTTGCGCTGATCGCGGCAAACAAGAGAAAAGCCGAGACATCGCAGAACGGATTTTCCGTAAAGTGGCTGCCAATGGCAATCAAGGCAGGCGCGTCGATAGTAAGCGGCGGATTGATCGGATTCATCGCTGCGGAGGTATCAGGCAGCGGCTACAGCAATATGTTCGTGTTCTGCTTCTGGTATGCCGTTATCGGCTTTGTAGCCTTTGCGGTTCTGCACCTGATCTTCGCAAGAGGATTAAAGGGCAGGATAATTCCCTCTCTTATCGTATACGCCGCAACAACAGCCGCCGCAATAGCAGTGCTGTTCGGGTTCAGCTTCGGTATGGGAATAGATACTTATGTTCCGAATCCCGCTACGGTAAAATCTGTTACCTTCGGTTATGACGAATATAAAGACCCCGAGAACATCAAGACCATAACGGAAATCCATAAGGTGATCACAGAGGACATCAGGAAGAATAACGAGTACCCATACTACCTCGGTGATGACAACAATTCGTATGTTTATTACGACGACGTATATACAACCGACGAAGAGATCGGCGATGATTATTATAACTACTCATCAAAGAACAACTCCAACATCACGGATATACAGAAAACTTATATAAATCAAACGAACTTTGAATTCAAATACAAGCGTAAAGCAGGCTTCGGCGTCACGAGGAACTATTATATTTACCTTTACTCAAACAGTGATCACAAATACAACTACGACCGTATTTACGAGCTTTTGTTAAAGCTTTACTCATCAGAGGAATTCAAAAAGATGAGGAACAAGGATCTGTTCGACGATGACGCAGCAGAAAAAGTACAGAAAGCCTCGCTGACCTATTATTACTATATGAACAGCCATTACTATGAGTCTGGCGAAGCGACGCTTCCCACAAACGAAGTATTCATGACTAAATTCAGAGAAGCGCTCAAACAGGATATAATCGCAGACGAAAACTATCAGCCGAGCAGATATTTCTCGGTTTACGGGGACGAATCTTACCCGTTTATCGGCGACAGCTATATTTCCGCCACTATCTCTTACAAGAAGGACAGCATCAGCTCGACGAAATATCAATATTACTACGACTACGATTATGAGGATACCTACAGTTATGACGCAAACACATATTCCGTAACAACAATAATCAAGCCGTACTACAAGAACACTCTCAAGGTTTTGAACGATTACCAGATAGTACCTGATGTCTCAAGAAATTATCAGGACTATTCGTACGATTATCCTTCCAGCTACTATGAGTTCTGCGAGGACGGCAGACCCGACACCCTCCGCAAGCTTACCGAGGATTCCGCTGCGAACTTTATTATGGCGGCATGCGCACAGAACGGAGTAAACGTCAACGACTGGATGGACGACAACTACAAAGCGTACAAAGAAGAACTACTGAAGAAATCCGACGAACTCTACAAAAAATACATGGTGGATAAGGCTACACCCGATCAGCCGATATTCAACGGCGATTACTATATTGATAATTATATATATCAGCCGCAGGCGGATCAGATACTCAGCGAACTGCTGGAATTCACATTTGAGTATGTCGAGCTTACCACAACGGAAGCATAACTATCCGCTCATGAACCACACATATCACTACAATCAGTATATATACCCCTTACAGCAGCAGCCGCCCCAAACGGAGCGGCTGTAAATTTTAATGCGTCTTAAAGAATGCAATCATAAGCGGCACGGTAAACCGCAGAACGGCGATCAGACAAGTTATAACAAACATCACCACGGGGAGTGCGGAATCCACCCCGCCGTTCAGTACAATATACTCGGAGCGTTTCGGTTCGCGGAGCGTCATTGCCTCCGTACGGCATTTGTCAATGCGTTGTTTGTACAGATAATTGCCGATAAAGCCGTTAACCAAAAACATCATGCCCACAATAGGGTATTTTATATATAAGCTGACAGGAAGATTAAACACTATCACCTCGGCAGCCATAAGAATAAATGCCGGTTTATAAAGCTTCCTGTATAAGCTCCAGTACCATCCCAGAACACAAGCCGCAAGGTTAAAGCTTATCTTGCTGTTTGTGCTTGCCATCATGTTGAATTTCGGCAGATAATACTCCGCTTTTCTCTCTACAAGCGCCATCGTCACAAAATCTTCAACGACCTCACTGTCATCAGAAAAATCGAATACCGATTCCGGGGCATACGTCTTTTCGGGTACGATCTCGGTACTTATATTAATATAGAACGGCGAATCGGTTTTTCCGTAGCCCGACGAGGTGCTTGTACCGTCGCAGCCCTCCGCCGAACAGTGCTTCTCTTTGAGCCAGCATTCGGTGTGGTGCGGTGTTCTGCAAACACTGCATACCACATAATCGTCATCGGGGGTTATCTCTTTATTGCAGCAAGGGCATATCATTATTTCTGTATCGCTCATGATGACCCCTTACTTCATGGTATATACTACTTCAAGTCCGCTGTCGGGATGGTATTTCCATGTCACCTTGAAATTCCGGAAGGTAGCGTATCTCTCGCCGTCTGCGGCTCTGGTACTTCCCATATTCCTGTATATATTCTCGGTAAAACCGAGCTTTTTATTTATATCTTTAATCTGGCTGTAAGCCATGGATTCTTTTTCGTCGGGTTTATCGTCGGGATTAGTGTCAATTTTCATCGTCATGCCGTTATCGGTGATGGTACACCAGCTGTTCTTTTCAAGGTCGGAAAACATTCCCGAAAAATCCTTTTTGTCCGTAGCTTTAATTGCAATAAGTACTGCTATCACCAGCAGCAAGGTTGCAGCCCCGGTGAAAAACAGACGCTTTCGGTTCTTCTTCCTGCTTTGTTCAAGTGCATCCGAAAATTTGCTGACTGCCGAATTAACGGAAGCGTCCACTTCTTCCGTAGAAACAGTCTTGCTCGGAGAAACGTCTCTCCTGGTTGGATTATTGACGATCCTTTTGCCGCATCTCGGGCAGAATACCTGATCTGCTCTTACCAAAGACCCGCAGTTGTCACAAGCAGTCTTTTTATTGATCTGCGGTTTTTCGGTTGCTTTCTGAGCTGTTCCGCAATAAGGGCAA
Organism: uncultured Ruminococcus sp.; assembly: GCA_902797065.1. Classification (GTDB taxonomy): domain Bacteria; phylum Bacillota; class Clostridia; order Oscillospirales; family Acutalibacteraceae; genus RUG592. The sequence continues at coordinate 2,129 of CADBRK010000225.1, read as the reverse complement.
AAATCCTTATCTACGGGAATAAACCGCTGACACTTCGTGCATTTTTTCTGTGCCTTGTTTGATGACTGATCAATTTTATTATTTGCGGCAGGCTTGCCGTTTTTCGACAAAACAGGTTTTGCGTCCGACGGTTTTTGAAGCGACGGCTTTGCGTTTGCATTCGGCTTTGTAAGCGACGCTTTTGTCTGCTGATTCGGCTGAGCTTTGCTGAGATTCGCCTTTGTCCCTGCGCCCTGATTCGGTTTCTGAGCAGGCTGACTGCGGTTCTGGTTGGGTTTTGTCAAAGACGCCTTATGCTGAGACTGCGGAGTCTGCTGCGGCTTGTTTGGTGCCGATGTTTTTTGCTGAGAAGCAGCTTCTTCCGCCTGAGCTTTTTTCACAGCATTTTCATCTGTAAAATTCATAACGCTGAGCGATTGTTTCCCGAGTTTAATTTTCTCTTCTCGCTGTTGTGAATATTCCTTTTCTCCCTCTTCGATATGATTCTCCATAAAGCTCATTATTCTGATCGAACGATTAAGCCCCTTCGGAGCGTCGGATTTGCCCGCTGTTCTGTGACTTGTATCTATCTGTGTAGGCATAAAGGCAGCCGAAAGATCCAGCCCTCCCGACGCCGTATTGCTCGGTTTATTGCCTGTGCTAACATCCGCCGGCAATTCGGGTGCAAAATCTATTTCATCAAGCTGATCGGAAAGATCAAATCCGTCATTCAGCACGGAGTCGATATTATTCTCCGGCTGATACAGACAACCGGGCGTAGTACACCCGCCGTGAGAATTCCAGCAATTCTCATGGTGCGGAATATTGCAAGACGGGCAAACTATCACAGAGTCGCCCTCGTTAATTGTTTTTTGACAGAAAGGACATATTTTTCCTATTAAAGTATCCATCAGAAAGTCCTCCTATATACGATACGATAATCTCTTATATTAATTGTATCATATATTTTGAAAAAGTCAAAATAATATTGTATGTTTAATTAAAAAAATTTCTTCTTTTTTACCGTGCAAGTTGCACAATAGATAAAAATGGAGTACAATAAAATAAAAACTCAAAATAAACAGAGGTTATCCGATGAATAAAATAATATCCTTCCTGAAAAAAGAACCAATGCTGACGGTATCCGCAGCAGCCGCTGCCGCCGCTATGATAATCACACCGCCTACCGTTTCGCTTTTTAAGAGTATAGACATACGAACGCTTGCAACACTGTTCATGATGCTTACAGTGCTTGAAGGCTTTAAGCAGGAAAACATTTTCAGACCCGTGCTTAAGCTTGCAGGCAAGATCACCACCTGTGCCGGACTTTCAATGTTTTTGGTATTCTCGGTGTTCTTTTCGTCGATGTTCGTGACGAACGACGTTTCGCTTATAATATTCGTTCCTCTGACGATCATACTCTTCAGGGCGGCAAACAAAGAAAAATACATCCTGCCGATCATATCTATGGAGAACATCGCCGCCGTCAGAGGTTCTCTGCTCACTCCGTTCGGAAGTCCGCAGAACCTGTTTATTTTCGGACAATCGGGAATATCGGCGTACGGCTTTATCCGAATGATGTTCCCCATCTGGATAATATCGGGAATACTGCTTACTGCGTTTGTGTTGTTTCCGTACCGCAAAAACATTAAAGAGAAAACTGGCATAAGCGACGATATGTCATTTATCGGAGAATGGAAAGGCGACAGAAAAACACAGCGCATTGTGTATCTTGTGTTATTCTGCATGATAATATGGACGATAGTCAGCCGCACGCAGTTCTGGTATATATCGGCGATCGTTACAACAATTACGGTACTCATAGCAGACAGAAAAATATTGATAAAAACTGACTATGTACTCCTGCTTACATTTTTCTGCTTTTTTATTTTTTCCTCGTCGATCGCATCAAATCAGAATATACATAACTTCCTGAAAAACGCCGTTGCAGGTCACGAATACGCTTGGGGCATTCTCCTCAGTCAGGTGATCTCAAACGTACCGGCATCTATAGTGCTTTATCAATTCTCCGAAAACCCACGGGCTTTGCTCTACGGTCTTGACAGCGCAGGGTTATGTACGCTCATCGGCTCTCTTGCGTCTGTTATAAACTATCGTATATACGTCAGGGAATACCCGAAGAACGGCGG
>CADBRK010000224.1 GCA_902797065.1 uncultured Ruminococcus sp. | reverse complement strand
GTGTACAACAAGTTTTTTGAATCTCTGAAAGAGGTCGCACGCCGTCATGATATTAAGGAGATACTCACCGAAACCGAGAGTATGACCGTAAGACGGTTTGAAAGCTTTAAAAATGTGTTTTCCGAGTGCGGCTGTGAGCTGTCGAAGTCGGATATGCTCGATAAGCTCCTGATAAATTTGCGCATAGTAAAATCGGGCGAGGAGATAAAGAAGATACGTCAGGCTCAGAAAATCACCGAAGAAGCATTCACCGAGCTGCTCAATTCCGTAAAGATAGGCGCTGTGGAGCGTGACCTTGCGCTGGAGCTTGAATTCCTGATGAGGAGAAAAGGTGCGGGCGGCGTTTCGTTTGATCTCATAACCATTGCGGGTAAGAATACGTCAAAGCCGCACGGAGTCCCGGGAGATTACGCTATATGCAGCGGAGATTTCGTCACTTTTGATATAGGCGCAGTATATGAGGGTTATCACAGCGATATGACACGAACGGTAGCTGTCGGGGAAGTAAGCGAGTTTCAGCGTGAGATATATAATATAGTATACAAGGCTCAGGCTGCTGCCGCTGCTGCGGTGAGATCGGGTGTAAAAGCGAGCTTCATTGATAAGACAGCAAGGGATATTATTACCGGACACGGCTACGGAGACTGCTTCGGACATTCTACGGGTCACGGCGTCGGGCTTGATATACACGAACAGCCGTTTGTATCGTCACGATCCGATGTGATACTCAGCGAGAATATGATAATTACCGTTGAGCCGGGAATATATATCCCCGGACAATTCGGCGTAAGGATAGAGGATATGGGCGCAGTTACGTCCAAGGGATATAACAGCTTTGCCTCACTGCCCAAGGAACTTATTGTTTTGTAAAAGGGGTGTTGACGTGATCTATACCGAACTCACAAAGAAAGCTATGATAATAAGCTTCAACGCTCATAAAGACCAGCTTGACAAAAGCGGCGTACCGTATGTTTTTCATCCTTATCATCTTGCGGAACAGATGGACGACGAATACTCCGTTTGTACTGCGCTTCTGCACGATGTGGTTGAAGATACCGATATAACGACAGATGATCTGAGAAAAATGGGTATCCCCGATCGTGTGCTTGAAGCTGTATCTCTGATGACCCACGACAGCAGCGTATCGTATTTCGATTACGTCCGCAGAATCAAAAACGATCCTATCGCAAAGAAGGTGAAGCTTGCCGATCTCAGACACAACAGCGACATAACAAGGCTGAGTGTTGTAGACGGCAAGGCTCTGGAAAGATGTGAAAAATACAGAAAAGCTATTGAAATCCTTGAAGAATAAGAAATAATAAATCTCCTGTTCGTTTGTGCGGACAGGAGATCATTTCATTGTGTGATTTTTTTTGCGTACTCGATGAGCGTTTGTTTATCGTTGGGGAGATGTTCGGCTATCACTTCTTCAAGCAGCGTATCGAGAATACTGCCGAGTTCTTTTCCGGGGGAAAACCCTTCCGAGATCAGATCGCCGCCCTTTACGGCGAGGTCTTTTTTCGAGAAGCATGCTTGTTCCTCCAGAATATCTTTGCCGATCTGTTCCATTCTGTCAAGACTTGCAAGGCGTTCGGTCACGTCCGTGCCTTTTCCGAGATCGTCCGCCCTTTTCATTTTTAAAAGCATAAAGAAAAGCTCGGGCGTATGTCGGTTCATGAATTTTTTTATTGTATACCTGTCCTCGTTTATCGGTACGTCGTGAAGTCTGATGATTTCAAGGACGGTATCCTTTGTGTAGTTGTCGAATTTAAGTCTGTCAAGAATGTTTTTGGTAATTTCGACGCTTACCTTTGCGTGACCGTAAAAATGCCCTCTGCCGTCCTTTTCGGTATATGTATGCGGTTTGCCTGTATCGTGCAAAAGCGCCGCAAGGCGGAGTACGGGCGTAGGGTCTGCGTTTTTGACTACGCGCGCAGTGTGATCCGATACGCTGTATTTGTGGTGAATGCTGTTCTGGTCGAACCCTTTCATATACAGCAGTTCGGGAATGACTGCGCCGAGTATATCTATGTATTCCGTGAGTACGTTATACACATTTTTGCCGCACAGCAGCTTGATAAGCTCGCTTGCTATCCTTTCGGCGGATATGTTTTTAAGTAGATCTTTGTTCCTGAAAAGAGCCTCTTTTGTATTCTGTTCGATACCGAACCCCAGAACGGACGAAAAGCGTATCGCCCTCATTATACGCAAAGCGTCCTCGCCGAATCGTTTGTCGGGATCTCCGACGCATCGGATAAGCTTGTTCTGAATATCTGCCTGACCGCCGTGAAAATCAACGAATCCGCTTTCGTCGTCATACGCTATTGCGTTCATTGTAAAATCACGCCTTGCGGTATCTTCTTCAAGGCTTGAGGTGAACGTGACAAATTCGGGGTGGCGGTTATCCTTGTACTCCGAATCTATCCTGTATGTGGTGATCTCGAGCGGCATTTTATTTATCAGAACCGTGACTGTGCCGTGCTTTATGCCTGTTTCTATTACACGATAGCGTTTGAATATCTCTTTTGTTTGTTCGGGCAGCGCATTTGTCGTGACGTCATAGTCCTTCGGGGAAATACCCATCAGACTGTCGCGTACACAGCCGCCGACTATATATGCTTCGTATCCGTTTTTGTGTAGGATCCCGAGAGCTGTTTTAACTTCATCGGGCAGTAAAATTTCGTTGTTCATTTCGTTTCCTTTCAGATCAGCAGATCGTTTATTACCTCTCCGGCTATTATCAGCCCGACAACAGACGGAACAAAAGCGCAGCTTCCGGGGGCTTGCTTTATGTAACTGCCGTTTTTGGTGCGTTCGTTGGGCAGTGTGTCGGAGGAGGCGGAGATATTTCTTTCGGGCTGCCGCGGCTGTTCTTTTGAATATACGACTTTCAGCTTTTTGACGCCTCGTTTTTTCAGTTCCGAACGCATGACCCTTGCAAGCGGACATACGGAGGTTTTGTATATATCCGACACCTCGAACATATCTGCGTGAATTTTGTTCCCTGCGCCCATAGATGATATTATCGGCGTACCCGCTTTTTCACACAGTACGGCGAGCGCGATCTTGCCCGATACCGAGTCTATGGCGTCTACAACGTAGTCATAGTCGGAAAAGCTGAATTGATCTGCTGTTTCGGAATTAAAAAACACCCTGTGAGTATGTACCGTAACATCGGGATTGATGTCAAGCAATCGTTCTTTCATCACGTCTGTTTTGTATCTGCCGACGGTGCTGTGAAGGGCTATTATCTGGCGGTTGATATTTGATACGGCTATCTTGTCGTCGTCTATAATGTCGATTATTCCGACTCCGCTGCGCACCAGCGCTTCGCATACGTACCCGCCGACGCCGCCGATACCGAACACGGCGACACGGCATTCCGAGAGCTTTTTTACTGCGTTCTCGCCGTAAAGCAGTGCTGTGCGGTTGAATTGTTCGCCGGGAAAAGTTAATGATTTTTCCATAGGTTTTCACCCCGATCTTTCATAAAAAAAACCTATCGGCATATTCATAATAGTGGGGGGGCGATGAATATGCCGAATTTATTCTTGATATTGTGTGTAACATGGGTATTGTATTCGATAGTAAACGCTGCCGCAGGATTTGAAAAACCTCTGCGCAAAAGCTTATACGGAATACTTATCGGATTGGCTTCGCTTGTGCTTGTTCACTGTATAGCGCCGTTTACGGGAGTAAATATACCGATCAGCTTGATGTCGCTGACCGTATCGGCCGTGCTGGGCATTTCGGGAACCTCGCTTATGCTTGTGCTAACCATGTTTTTTTGAGTTTACGATCTCTTCGAGAGTCTGAGCGGCAAAATCGGTGTTCCTGGTTACGGAGGCGATCATGGTCTTGTAAATCAGCTCGGCATTTGCCCTGAAATTCTTCTTTACAAGACGCGCCTGTTTTGAGTCGGGAACATAGAGCGAAAAGCTGAAGAGATCGGTTTCTTCATCGGTGATATGACAGTCCACAACGTAACCGTTCGACACCTTTCTGATCTCGACGGTGTTCTCTTTGTTGTTCCTTTCTTCCATAATCAGCTCGGTCACTGCCGACATAGCGCGTTCTCTGATGACTAACGGAAGTTCGTCGCTGAGATTTGAAGCGATAAGCTTTCCGCTTTTCGTAACGGTGTACAGATCGTTTTCGGGATCGGCGCAGGTTATGTTCTGCTTGTTTTCAAGATCGAGAAATGCGTCGGTAAGCTCGAAGTAGTTTGCGATTCCATACTTCTGCATAGCAGTGATGACAAGATCTTTTTTTATAGGTTTCTTGATACAGTCGATAATATAGCAGATAAGCAGACGTACGTTGCTGCGGTTCCTCAGTCCGCCGGGGTCGATGCCTGCGTCGAAAGCGTCAAATTCATGTTCCATAGTGTCACCGCCTTGTCAGTGTTAATTGTCTTTATTATACCACATTTTTATACGCTTTGTATATAGTTTTGAAATGAGAATTAAAATTTTTTATCTATTGACGTGGTAAAAAGAATGTGATAGAATAATGTCAAAGGAGGAATGTATATGGATTATTTACCGTACATATGGATAGCGCTCATGGTAGTACTGGCAATATGTGAAGGTCTGACTACTCAGCTTGTATCCATCTGGTTTGTGATCGGCGCTTTTGCGGCGGCAATAGTCAGCTTTTTTGTACCGAATCTTACCGTGCAGATCGCTCTGTTTGTCGGAGTTTCGCTGTTCATGCTGCTCATTACAAAGCCCTTTGTCAAAAAGATCAGGCAGACAAAGGCAGAACCCACGAACGCAGATATGAATATAGGCAAAACGGCTGTTGTTATCCAGCAGATCAACAATACCGAAGCGACAGGACAGGTCAAGCTTGCAGGCAATGTCTGGACAGCAAGGACAGTAAACGGCGAGATTGTTGAAAAAGGGCAGAAGGTCATTGTGCAGGAAATATCCGGCGTTAAGCTTATGGTAACGCCGCTTGCGCAGAAGTAGCATTTATTGAGGAGGAAATTATTTATGTCTTTAGGAATTTTTTTGGGAATAGTTGTTTTTGTTATACTGCTTATCATTATTGCGAATGTTAAGATAGTGCCGCAGGCTAATGCGTTTGTTATCGAGAAGCTCGGTACTTATTCGGCAACATGGGGCACGGGTCTGCATGTCAAGATACCCTTTATCGACAGGATCGCAAAGAAGGTATCGCTCAAAGAGCAGGTTGTAGATTTCCCGCCGCAGCAGGTTATCACAAAGGATAACGTAACAATGCAGATAGATACCGTTGTGTATTTTCAGATCACCGATCCGAAGCTTTATACCTACGGCGTTGAGCGCCCGATCTCGGCTATCGAGAATCTTACGGCAACAACGCTGCGTAATATCGTTGGCGAGCTTGAACTTGACCATACTCTCACATCTCGTGACGTTATCAACAGCAATATCAGAACCATTCTTGACGAAGCAACAGACGCATGGGGCATAAAGGTAAACCGTGTCGAGCTGAAGAATATTCTTCCGCCGAGAGAAATTCAGGACGCCATGGAGAAGCAGATGAAGGCAGAGCGTGAACGCCGTGCAAGAATTCTCGACGCAGAGGGTGAAAAGCAGGGTCAGATCCTTGTAGCACAGGGTCACAAAGAGGCAGCTATTCTTCAGGCAGACGCTATCCGCGAATCAAAGATAAGAGAGGCACAGGGTGAAGCAGAGGCTATCCTCACGGTTCAGAAGGCGTATGCGGACGCACTCAGAATGCTAAACGAAGCTAATCCCACCGATAAGGTAATTCAGCTCAAGAGCCTTGAGGCATTCCAGAAGGCAGCGGACGGCAAAGCCACAAAGATCATCATTCCGTCGGAAATTCAGAGCCTTGCAGGTCTTGTAACATCTGTTAAAGAGGTTGCAGGTACTGATCTGAACCTGAATGTTGCAAAGAAGTAAGCAGTGATAAGGATAAAGACAGATATAGGGTACAGGAGCTTTCCTGTACCCTGATTTTATTTCTTAGCTTTTTTGACTTCATCTACCAGAGGATAATATATCTTATATGATATTTCTCCGAGATCCTCATAGAACGATATATTGGTGAGGATCACAAGCTGCGTATCTGTTTTGTAATCGGCGTACACCTGAGAAGAATAAGCGTATGTTCTTCCGCTGTGGTGCCATAGATTGTCGCCTGTGTTCCAGCCGTAATTATAAAGCCATGTTGCGTGTTCTACTGTCTTTCTGTCCTGCGCCGTGAAAAGCTCGTCCGATGTTACGACTCTCATCCATCTTAGAACATCTTCCGCCGTAGATACTACCGACCCTGCGGAGAAAAGGTAGATATAATCGCCCTCCGCCTCGCGGAATTTATCCTCCTTGTCGGAGATGTATTTTTCCTGCGCCGGGGAGTAGCCCTTGCAGATGTCTTTTCCGTCGCCTGCAAAATACGTGTCTTTCATGTCGGCGTAATCGAAGAAATTTGTCTGAAGGTACTCTCTGTAACTCATGCCCGAAAGCTGTTCGATGATTATTCCGAGCAGATAATACGACGAGTTGGAGTACGAATAAACAGTACCCGGATCGGTGTATATCCCGTCGTTGATGATAGCCGACACGATGAATTTCTTTGCGCTGTCGTCGGACTCCTTTGCAGCTTTCATATATTCGTTGAGTATCTCTTCGTTGCCCTCTATAGTCTGCATGTAATCGCCAAAGCCCGCCGTCATCTGCAAAAGCTGGCTCACGGTAACTGTTTTAAGGTACTCGGCGTCGTATTCCGTAAAATACTTGTCGATAGTATCGTTCACATTGAGCAGACCTTTTTTTTCAAGCTGTAATATAGCCGTTCCTGTAAACTGCTTTGTGACCGAACCTATCTGGTAGATCGTGTCGTCACAATTTGGCGTTTTGCCGTCAGTTGTTCCGAATGATTTTTCGTATAATATGCGGTTGCCCGAAGACATGAGTACCGTACCCGAAAAATCGGGATACTGTGCTATTATCTTGTCTGCGTTGCTTGTAACAAACTGAATGGAGCTGTCCGACAGCGGACAGGTAGTCGGTTCGATGACCTTGGGCAGAGAATGATCTTTGGCAGGCGTGTCGTCGTTGCTGCCCGAAAAATGGAACTCAACCTCGTCTCCGTCATCTGCGCTTGATGCGTCTGCTGCGGAAGATGTATTTTTATCCGAATCATTCTTGACAATAAAGTCACAGCCCGAAAGCACCGCCGACGACAAAAGTGCCGCAGCAATAATAAGGCTCAAAATCTTTTTCATAAGCATTTCCCCAAAACATATATTAGCAGATTGCTGTACTGCCGTTGTTATTTTATCAAAGTTTCAGGTATTAGTCAAGTTTTTATTCGATTTTGAGAGCGTTTGCAAAAAAATATGAGAGAAGAAAAGCTTGCCCGATTTTGTTGAAAGATACTGCTCCGACAACTCTCCGTTTGCGATAAGCATCATAAGCTTGATGTATGCTTCGCCGAGCGCCGTTGTAAGTATTGCTGCGGAAGAAGCGTTTATTGCGTCTCCGGCAACTGTGCCGACAACAGGCAGCAGCTTGAGGACAGAGCCTGCCAGCGTCCTTCCTATGAGAGTAGTACCCGATGTTCCGAGTGCGCTTGTGACGAGCGCGGTAATAACCGATTTTTTCAGATCAATGTCAAACGCTGCGGTTATTGCTGTTATCATGCCGATCTGTATCGGAACCAGAGCGGCTGCGTCCGCAAAGGGGATAGGGATAGCCGCAGCAGCGATAGCCGAAGCCGAAGAAGCCGCAACGATCCCCTTTGCACGGTGCTTCTTTTTTTCGATCGAAACTACTCCTGCGCTGTAATCAATGAATTTGCATAAGCTGTCGGTAAGCTGTTCAACGCCGTATGACAAGATAAGCTGATTCTCATTGAGCATATAGTCCTCGGCAAGAATAGGGATAATGCTGTCTTCGCCGAGCGAGAGCGTTTCGAGATGCTCCTTTATCTGATGCGCTTTTGGTATGGAAAAAGCCTGCGTCAGAACGATCACAACGGGAGTGCTGTTTTTTCTTCCTGTGCTTGTCAGCGTGCGTATCCACTTGATCTCGTCGTCTTCAACTCTGTGGATATTCGGATTGATACAGTAAAGAATACAGTGGATACGCTCATTTTCGTCTTTGGATAGCTTTTTGACGGTTGAGAATATTTCGTCGAGCGTCTGCTTCTGTGCTTTCGGGTCTATCTCAAAGCCCCTCGTGTCATAAACGGTCAGCATGGAATACGGGCGTGTTATTTTTGTAATACCCATTGTGCCTGCGGTGAAAGCGTTTGTTTCGGCAGCCTTATCCGAGAACAGCGCGTTTATGAGCGTGCTTTTGCCTGCGCCGGTTTTACCGATCAGCATTATATTCAGACGCGGGGGAGAGTTCTGCAAAAGAGGTACGTCGGTCATACTATTATCACCTGTTATTCTGCGGTCTTGAAATCATCTTCATCTGTCTGATTCCTGAATGCGGTGTCGATAACGGCGAACAGCTTTTCGAGATTGATCTTCGAGTCAAGCTCTTCGGGGAGTATCTGCCCGTTGTGTATCATAGTCATAAGCTGAATATATGCATTGCCCATCGCCGTTGTGATACCCGAGGCAACGGCTGCGTTTATCATTCCGCCCGCCGCCGTGCCGATACCCGGAATAAGCTTCAGCGCAGACACAAGCGTACGTCCGCCGATAGTAGCTCCCGATGTTCCGAGTGCGGTAGACAGAAACAGCGAGATGAACGATCTGCTGATGCCCAGACCGTAAACTGTCGTTATCTCGGCAAGCATTTTTGTCTGTATACCGACAAGCACAACGGAGTCAGCAACGGGCAGCGGAGTCAGCGCAACGGCAGCGGCAGCCTCTGCGGTGGAAGCGTTTACGATCAGAGAAGCTTTGCGCTGTTTCAGATCTGCGGAAGCTTTCTGCACGTTTGCAAGAGTTTCTGCAAGTTCATCGGTGAGAGTGCGTTCGATCTCATAGATCAGATTATCGAGTCCGTAATGCTTGACCGCCTGACCCATACCGAGATCGTAATCCTCCGCAAGCACGGGTACAACTGCGCTTACGCCGAGGTTCCGGCTTTTTATAAAATCTGAGATCTGTTTTGCGTAGGGCGCGGAATACGACTGCGTGAGTACGACTATAACGGGAACTTTGAGAATGTAGCTTTCCGAAGTAAGCTCCATGATCCAGCTGAGTTCATCGGGTTCTATCCTGCGCGAACCGGAGTTTATGCAGTACAGCAGACAGTGTATTGCGTCCTCTGTACGGCCTGTCGACGCGCATTTTGTTATCGTCGAAACGATCTGCTTTTTAATATTCTTCTGTGCGGACTTGTTCAGCTCGAATCCCCTTGAATCATATACCGTGAGAGGGAAGTTTGGCTTTGAATAGCCTGTGATGTCGTTTGTAACGGGGCGGACGCCGCCTGTCTGCGCAAGCTTTTCTCTGAACAGATTGTTGATAAGCGTGCTTTTGCCTACGCCGCTTTTGCCCACAAGCATTATGTTCAGATGCTTCAGGTTGTTTGTGCTCGCAGCTATTCTGTCAAAACAGCCCTTGACAGCCGAAAAAAGGTCTAACCCTGCGAATGAATTGTTGTCTTTATAGACGGTTTTGGTACTGTTTACATATCCGTTCATATTACCATTCCTTTCTTTTTTAAATTACAATTACATTTATATTATAGCAATAACATATATGAATAACAAGCCGGTTAATCAAATTCTAATCTTCTTATAATTAAAATTAATCAAGGCACACGCATACCGGAAAATCGGTGACGTGTGCCTTTGGGTATTATGTATCCGATGTGTTGTCGGCAGGTTTTTGGCTAATCTCTTTTTTCCATACGTAATATGTATACAGTGCTG
>CADBRK010000223.1 GCA_902797065.1 uncultured Ruminococcus sp. | reverse complement strand
GTGCCGCTGAAATAATAGATAAGGGTTTTCATTATTCTGCCTCCGTTCTGAATTTTTTTAATATGTCACACTTGTTTCTTCGATGATTTTATTATATAATGAATACGGAGCAAAATCAATAACAAAACTTAATGTGTCACACATTGGTGGTATTTGTTACCGAGAGGGGGAGGGAAAGATTGAACACAACAAACGGGAAAATCGCAGCGCAGTCAAAGCAAAAGATAGCCGACGCATTGCTTTTTGTGATGGAACGGTACAGCTTCAAAGAAATAACGGTCACTCAGCTTGCGCAGGAAGCAGGATTGTCACGAAAGACATTTTATCGGCTGTTTGACGACAAAGAGGCGGTGTTGTCGTATTGGTTCGAGAAGCTTTATATCGAATGTATTCAGAGGATACGAACGCTTGGTATCTATCATTATTGGGAAGTAATGGAGTGCTATTTCGATTTCTGGGAAGAAAGGAAACAGATGCTTCTGCTTTTTAAACGTCACGGACTTCTGGCTGCTTTGTTCGACGGCGCATACAAATACTCGTTCGATATTTTTCTGGAGATACGCTCCCGTGAGATATTAAGCGAATATGCCGTGCCGCTGCCGTACTTGCTTGCGTACAGCATAGGAGGAATCCACAGCATGCTGATAAAATGGGCAGAAAACGATATGGAAATACCCTCACGTGAGCTTATCGGAAAACTGAGGTCGGCGTTTGCATCGTCGGAAGTATGACAGTAGATTTATATAATTAAGGAGGAAAAAACATGGCTTTTGATTACAAAAAAGAGTATAAGGAATTTTATATGCCGCCAAAGAAACCGACTATAGTTACAGTGCCGCCGATGAATTATATTGCGGTAAGAGGCTGCGGTGATCCCAATGCAGAGAACGGCGAGTATAAGCAGGCGATAGAGCTTCTGTACGGAGTGGCATACACGATAAAAATGAGCAAAAAGGGCAGCAGACAGATAGAAGGGTATTTTGATTATGTTGTTCCGCCGCTTGAGGGCTTCTGGTGGCAGGACGGTATAGAGGGCGTTGACTATACTCATAAAGAAAATTTTCAATGGATTTCTCTTATCCGCCTGCCCGACTTTGTAACAAAAGATGATTTTGAATGGGCAGCCGCAGAGGCTGCTCGAAAGAAGAAAAACGATTTTTCAAAGGTTGAGTTCCTGACGTATGACGAGGGCTTGTGTGTGCAGTGCATGCATATAGGCAGCTATGACGACGAACCCGAAACAGTTCGGCTTATGCATGAATTTATGATAAACAGCGGGTATTGTCTCGATATTTCCGAAAAGCGGTTTCATCACGAGATATATCTCTCCGACGCAAGGAAAGTCGCCACCGAAAAGCTGAAAACAGTTATCAGGCATCCGATCGCCGTTCAGACAACAGAGGGTAAATAAGATGAAGAAAGCAGTTTTATACATTCACGGAAAAGGCGGCAGCGCAGCGGAGAGCGAATACTACAAACCGCTGTTCCCTGACTGCGACGTTGTCGGGCTTGATTACAAGACGTTCACACCGTGGGAAACGGGCAGGGAAATACATTCTGCGATAGAAGGACTGAAAGAATCCTATGAAAGCCTTATTCTTATCGCAAACAGCATAGGCGCATATTTCGCTATGAATGCAGATATTGACGATATGGTGCAGACAGCGTACTTTATCTCTCCGATCGTCGATATGGAGAGACTTATTCTCAATATGATGAATTGGGCGAATATCGGAGAAACGCAGCTTAAACAAAAGGGCGTTGTGAGTACGACGTTCGGAGAAGATCTGTCATGGGAATATTTGTCTTACGTCAGAGAACACCCCGTCGGATGGACTGTACCCACACATATACTGTACGGCGGAATAGATAATCTGACGTCATACGAAACAATAAAAGCGTTTGCCGCCGGTCATAATGCAAGCCTTACTGTAATGGAGAACGGCGAGCATTGGTTCCACACAGAGGAGCAAACGGAATTTCTCGATAATTGGATAAAGAGATTAACACAGGAGGATGAAATGAATACAAAAAACTATATTATTCGTTTGGAGAAAAAGAAAGATTACAGTGAAGTCGAAAACATGATCAGGGAATCGTTCTGGAACGTGTATCGTCCCGGATGCAGCGAGCATTATGTTATACACGTGCTCCGTGACGATCCGGCTTTTGTGAAAGAGCTTGATTTTGTTATGGAACAAGACGGACGCATAATAGGTCAGAATATGTTCATGAAAACCATTATAAACGCCGACGACGGCAGAGTTATTCCGGTACTCACAATGGGGCCGATCTGCATAACCCCCGAGCTTAAACGCATGGGATACGGCAAGGGGCTGCTTGATTATTCTTTGGAAAAAGCGTGTGAGCTTGGATTCGGCGCTGTTCTGTTTGAGGGGAACATCAATTTTTACGGCAAAAGCGGTTTCGATTACTCCTCAAGGTTCGGGATCAGATACCACGATCTTCCGGAGGGTGCGGACGCATCGTTTTTCTTGTGCAAAGAGTTGATACCCGGTTATCTTGACGGTGTTACAGGCGTATATCAGACGCCGAAGGGATATTATGTCGATGATGACGCTGTTGAAGAATTTGACAGGGATTTCACGCCGAAGGAGAAGCTTAAGCTTCCGGGTCAGATATTCTGAATGAAAAAGGCTCCCCGCAGTCGGCAGTTTGCCGGTTGTGAGGAGCTTTGCTTTATTTTATTTTATTTTATCTGCATTTTTTAAGCTCAATAACAAAAGTACTGCCCTTTCCTTCTTCGCTTAAAGCATAGCATTTTCCGCCGTGCATCTCCGTTGTCTGTTTAACGATTGCAAGCCCAAGCCCTGAAACACCTTTTCCTTTCCTCTGACGTGAGGTATAGTATCTGTCCCAGATGTTTTCAAGCTCTGCCGCAGGTATCCCTGCGCCGTAATCTGTCACTTCGATCTTAGCTGTATCGCCGCTTGAAGTAAGTCTGACGGTCACTTTGCGGCTGCTGTCGGTGTGACGGAATGCATTGTCGATGAGGTTATAAACCGCACGTTCCAGTCTTTCGGGGATACCGTCAACATAGATACCGCTTTCGATCTGCTTTTCTATATTTTCGCTTTTGCCCTTGTAAAGCGCTTCAAAGCTTCTGCAGACTCTCTCGCACAGTGCGCCGAGATCGACTGTTTCCGCTTCACGGGGAATGCGGCTCATCTTAAGCTCGGAGTATTCGAGTATCTCGTTTACAAGCGCAGTGAGTCGGTCGGTCTCTCTTACGATCACCGCAACGTCGGCTCTGCATTGTTCCTCGTCGTTCCATGAGGTGTCGGCTATTATCTCGGCGTAGCCCTTGATCATCGTGAGCGGCGTTCTCAGATCATGTGAGACATTTGCAAGCAGTTCCGTCTGGAAAGTCTGCGCTTCGATAAGCTTATCGGATGTGTTGTCAAGCTTTCGGCTGAGATCGTCAAGCTCGGAACAAAAACCCTCCCGAAAATCCTTCGGATAATCCTGCTCACCGAGTCGGTTTGCTTTTTCGGATAGCTGCGCCACGGGTTTTCCGAAGCTTTTTGCAATAAACCACGCAAGAACAAATCCGACTGCCAGCGACAAAATAGTTACCCATATCAGCTGGAGGCGTATTATGGAAACAGCCGCACCAACTGGGTCGAGCGTTGTGCTTACGTAAAGTATTGCCGGTTCGTCCTCACCGTAATAATCTATGTATGTGCCGTAGACATAAATGCGGTCGGTGCTGTATTCGATCGGCGTTTCGCCGCTTTCCTCCAGTGCGGCAAGGAACTCCTCATATCCGTCGGGCAGGTTCTGAGAGTTGCCGCCATGCTTTATTTTTTCGGTACTCTTATCGGTAAGCTCCATGCTTATATTGTCTTTGCCCATATGGTTCTTTTTGCGTGCAGCCTTGTACTCGTCGGAAAAATAAAGTATCTCGCCGTTCTGATCCGTTACGTAGACCAATACAGAATTATTGCCGGATACAGAATCGATGATATTTATAATATTATCGCTGCAGCTGTTTTGAGAGATCGTCTCGGCAGCTTTTTTTGTGCTGTCTATCAGCATTTTGTTGTAAAAGCTCTGTAAAAAGACGGTTTGCAGCAGCCACAGAACAGAAAAGATCATCGCGGCAAAAAGCATAAAATACAGCAGCAGCTTTGTTCTGAATGATTTTGGCTTTTTATTCAAATTTATAACCCACCCCTCTTATTGTATGGATCATGTCACGGTAATTGCCGAGCTTATTCCTCAGAAGCTTGATCTGCCAGTCCACTGTTCTGTCGTCTCCGAAATAATCATAACCCCATACGGCGTTGAGTATTTTATCACGTGATAATACGATGCCTTTGTTTTCAATAAGATAGATCAGTATTCCGTATTCTTTGGCGGTCAGTTCTGTCTTTTCGCCGTCGATGTAGACATTGTGACCGAGTGTATCCACCTCGATGCCGCCTGCGGTGATACGGCTGTTTTTAGCCGGCTTTTTTGCGCTGTGACGGCTGATTATGACTTTTATCCTCGCCATGATCTCTTTGGGTGAAAACGGTTTTGTAACATAGTCGTCTACACCCACTTCAAAGCCGAAAAGCTTGTCGTACTCCGTTCCTCGTGCCGAAAGCATCAGCACGGGAATATCCTTGAATTCATGTATCTTCTTGCAGGCGGTGAAGCCGTCCATGTCGGGCATCATGACGTCCATGACAATGACATCGTAATCATTGCGGCGGCAAAGCTCTAATGCGCGGCTGCCGTCGTCTGCACTTGTGACCTCGTAGCCCTCGCGTTCTGCGTAACGCCTCAAAAGTCCGATAATATCGGGTTCATCGTCAACGATCAGGATTTTATACATACTCTCCGCCCTCCAAATAGATGTTGATTTTATTATATACCAAATAACCGTGTCTGTATAGTGGCAATGACGAAAAAATACAGACCGCACGATAACAAACGCACGGTCTGTCGGTTCGTTTGGTTACGTTCTGCTTGAAGCCGAGCTTGTCGATTGACTTAAAGTGCTGCTTGATGTGCCGCTTGAAGTGCTTTTTGATGTATTGTCTTTCGGAGCACTGCTCGTATTGCCCGATGTACTGCTCTGATCTCCGTCTGTACTCTTTTTGCGGTGTTTACTCTTTTTCTTGGTACTGTCGGTCGTAGTATCGCTGTCGGAGGTATCCGCTTTCTTCTCACGTTTGATTTTTTCGCCCGAAGAAGCGGTATCGGGAGTACCGTCTGCCGGCTTAGACTTTTTCTCCTTGTGCTTTTTGCCCGATGCGGTGCTGTCCGTGCTGCTTTTGCCTGAGTCAACAGACTGCGACACAGAGCTTGTATCGTTTCCCGGTACGCTTGCAGACGCTGTTTCTTCCGCGCATGCGGTGAGACAACCTCCGATGAGCGTCATTGCCGCAAGAACAGAGACAGCCGCCAACGTTTTTTTCTTTTTCATTTTTACCATTTCCTTTCATGCTTTTTTGTATCATTACTTCTGTACAAACAGAAGGTGATATTTGTAATCAGAATCCTCGGCCGCCTCTGCTGCCGCCCATTCCTCCGAACATTCCGCCGCCCATCATCGACTGCGGAATAGAATCGACCTGAGAACCGTTTATGATGATCGTGCCGCCGTTATACTGTGCCGTACCGTCGTAATCAAAGGACGACTGAGCGGTAATGTTGATCGTGCCGCCGCTTACTATTATGTTACCGTTTACATCGACAGCGTCCGTATCACCCTGACCCATTATTATTGTAATATCTCCGCCGTTGATCTCAATGACAGGTGTAGAATAAGCCCTGCTTTTCTGTGAGCCGTTGATCCCGTCGTCTGATGCCGAAATATCTATCGAGCCGCCGTTTATCTGTACGCAAGTACCCTCTATGCCTTCGGAAGCAGTTATATTTAATGTGCCGCCGTCAATCTGAACTGCCGTTGTCGCCTGAATACCGTCGCTTGCCGCATTGATCGTGAAGCTGCCGTCGGAGATGAAAATATACCCTCGGGTATCGTCCTCGTCGTTCTCGCTGTGCAGACCGTCTTTTGATGTCTTGATATTGAATGTGCCGCCGCATATCCTGATCGAATCATTTGCTTCTATAGCGTCTGCGGTGCTTGTAATGTTATATGTGCCTCCCGTTATCTTGATGTCGTCCTTGCCGGAGATACCGTTGTCGGTCGATGAGATAGTGAGAGTTCCAACACCGTTGAGAACAAGATCGTCCTTCGAGAAGATAACGGCGTCGGTGTTTGTTTCGCCGTCGGCTGTGAACGAACCGCTGACTGTCAGCGCGTTTTCACTGTCTGTTGTGGTTACAAAGCATTTGTCTGCCGATACAACATAGATAGCAGGCGCGCTGCTGTTTGTGATCGTTACGCCGTTAAGTACAAGCTGTACCTTAGCTGTGTCGTCTGCGTTGACTTTGATCGTGCAGTCCTTAGCCGTGCCGCTGATAACGTAAACGCCCTCTTCTGTGATCTCTATCGTCTTGCCGTCGGAAACTGTGATCGGCTTAGCGGAAGAAAGATCAGCCGTCTGAGTAAGATCTCTTGTGCTGAACATATCGGAAGTATCGAGAATGCCCGATGTGTTGAGGTTGATCTCGGTAACGATCGTGTCCTGCGATGAACCGGAGTCTGTGATCTCGGCACTTGTGCTGTTATCGTTCTGACTGCTGCTTTCGGATGATGATTCCTTTGTGCTTGAGGTGCTGCCAGACTGAGCCGATGACGATGAGGACGATGAGCTTTCGGAGGAAGACTTCTTTGTGCTTGAAGTGCTGCCCGACTGCGTCGATGACGATGAGGACGATGAGCTTTCGGAGGAAGACTTCTTTGTACTTGAAGTGCTGTCCGACTGAGCCGATGACGACGAAGACGATGACGCACTTTCCGATGATTCTTCGTCCGTTACGGATACATACGCTGTGTTGATCGTGCCCGTATCGGCTGTTTCTCCGATCTTTGCAGAACAACCCGTGAACACGATGCCTGCAAGTATTGATGCTATGATAATATTAAGAGTAGTTTTTTTCATGATATTTACCTCGTTTCTGTTTGGATTGTCTTTATTATATAGTGCGTTATGGGAATACAAATGGAATGTTTTAGGAATGTTTGTGGAATTTATTTTGCAAAAAAGCCGCCGCAAATCAAATGCGACAGCTCAAAAATGTTCTGTGAGTTTTTTAGAAGGATAGACTTTTCATTATTCGAATGTTATAATAATATTATACACCCGGAATATGTCCGGGAATATCAGACTTGCAAGGAGAATTGTTATGACCGAAATTGAAATAATCGCCAGAGCGCAGATGTATATGGAGAAGCTTGCAAACGGCGTTGATCCGCTGACAGATAGAGAGGTATCGGAGAATGATGTTGTAAACAATGTCAGGATATCGAGATGTTTGTTCTATGTCTCGGGAATACTGAAAAAGATCGTTGACAATAAAGGAAAGTTCCAGGCGGAAATGCCCGAGCGGGAGGAATATTCCGCTACTCCGGAGCAGCTTGCGAACTTTGAATATTCACAATACCCTGTTTCGATTACAGATCTGACAAAGAAATTCAATGATATAGTCGATACGCTTCGTGTTAAGGAACTGAGGCGCGGCATTATAGCCGATTGGCTTGTCAGCGCCGGAATGCTGTCCGAAGTAGTAATAAACGACAGGGCGAGAAAGACTCCGACGGCGGCTGGACGAAACATCGGCATAATTACGGAGGAACGCACGAACCAATACGGTACGCCGTACACGGGTGTTTTCTATAATATCGACGCACAGCATTTCATTGTAGATAATGCAGATGCAATTATCGAAATGAACAGACAGAAGTCTCAAAAGCAGTAAGAGTATTAAAACACGACAAGATAGTCCTTTACCTTTGCAAAAAGAACTTCGTCGATAATGGCTTCGATCATGATGCCGTCCGCAGTATACTCTTCTGAGATAAGCGTCGCGTTCTGACGTATCTGAGCGGCTATGCCGGCTTTGTCAAAAGGCAGAAGCAGATTTACCCGCTTGACTCTAACGGGCAGATTATCCTCTATCGCCGAAAGCAGCTTGTCTATACCGGTACCCTTCTTTGCGCTTATATGAACGGCGTTTGACACTTCGGGTACAAAACCGCTCTGTACGGCAAGATCGCATTTGTTGAACACGGTAACGATCGGAGTATCGGCGCATCCGAGACTCAGCAGCAGATCTTTCGTGACGTCCAGATGCAGCAGCGCTTCGTCCGATGATGCGTCGCATACATTCAGAATAATATCGGCTTCGGCGGCTTCTTCGAGAGTTGAACGGAATGCCTTTACCAGATGATGGGGCAGACGTCGTACAAGACCTACCGTGTCGATAAGCATTACCGTAACGCCGTTGGGCAGCTTCAGCGCCCTTGATGTGGGGTCAAGCGTTGCGAAAAGCTGGTCTTTTTCCAGAACGCCTGCGTCCGTAAGGTAATTCATAAGTGTTGATTTTCCTGCGTTTGTATATCCCACTATAGCAACAGTGATGACGCCGTCTTTCCTGCGGCGTTTTCTTAATTGTTCGCGGTGACGTTCGATCTCGGAGAGCTGTTCTGCGATAGCGTCGATCTTTCTTCTGATATGCCGTTTGTCTGTTTCAAGCTTGGTTTCGCCGGGACCTCTTGTGCCGATACCGCCGCCAAGTCTTGACATCTGCACGCCCTTACCGGTGAGTCTTGGGAGCATATATCGCAGCTGTGCGATCTCAACCTGGAGTTTGCCTTCTTTTGAATTGGCTCTCAGCGCAAAAATATCGAGAATAAGCATCGTCCTGTCAATAACTCTGACGTCGGCTGCGTCTTCGATATTTCGCAGCTGGTTAGGTGTAAGCTCGCAGTCGGCGATTATCAGGTCTATCTCCTGCGCCGAGCATATTTCGCATAATTCTTCAAGCCTGCCCGAACCTATATAGGTTGCCGAGACGGGCTTTTCTAATTTCTGTATAAACGAGCCTGCCAGTTCTGCGCCTGCGCTCTCCGCAAGTGCGTAGAGTTCGTTCATCGAGCTTTCGGCGTCGAATGTGCCGTCGTCAACGCTGATAAGGAATGCTCTTTGTGCTTTTTGTTCGTTCTCGTAATATTCCATAAAATTACCCTCGCATAATTGTGTTGAAGTATCCGGAGTTTCCCCGGTGTTGTCTATAGTATTATTATACCCGTTATCCGGTATATTGACAAGGCGATAAAGAAAAAATGTTGTAAAGCCGTAACATAATATTTTTTTGCATCTTACGGCGGTTTTCTGCATCTTACCTCTTGATGTATTGCAAAAATTCCGGGATCTGATATACTGTAATCACAACAGAAACAAACACAAAAAACAAAACAGAAAGGTTGATCGATTATGAGTAAGGCATTCTTTATTTTCTTTATCGTTATTGAGTTGGTACAGGTTGTACTGACATTCACCAAGGCACGCGAAAAAGCTGCATGGCTTAAAACAAGAACTGTCGTACGTCTTATCGAAGTGCTCACGCTGATCGGTGTTGTAGTTGTTCCCTCAACACACATGAAGTGGCGCTTCGCAGTATGTATGGTTATCCTTATCATCAGACTTCTTGTCGCTGGCATCGCATGGCTTGCAGGACGCAATAAGGCAGCGGGTCTTAAAAACAGAGTGCTCATAGTTCTGAGTTTCATCTTCTCCTTCATAATTGTTACACTGTCACTTGTTCCCGCTTTTGTATTCACAAATTACGATGGGCTTCAGACAACGGGCGAGTTTGATGTAAAGGCAGCAAGCGCTATACTTGTTGACGAGAGCCGCACGGATACATTTGAAAACGACGGTTCGTTCAGAGAGGTTCCCGTACATTTCTACTATCCCGATACTGATAACGGCACATATCCGCTTGTAGTATTCTCACACGGTGCTTTCGGATACTATCAGAGCAACTTTTCAACTTATGAGGAACTTGCAAGCAACGGCTATGTAGTTGCTGCGCTCGATCATCCTCACCACTCATTCTTTACAACAGATACACAGGGCAGCACAATTATTGTTGACCGATCGTTTATCGACGAGGTTATGCACATTAACGATGCAGACAGCACGGAGGAGCAGATATTCAACACAACCAAGGAATGGATGAAGCTCAGAGTAGATGATGAAAACTTTGTGCTTGACACTATCGAAGACGCAAAGAAAAGCGGCACTTTGAATAACGCATGGTACACAGAGCAGGCAGACGATGTATTGAATGTTCTCAAAATGACAGATACGGAAAAGATCGGACTTATGGGTCATTCGCTCGGCGGCGCAACATCAACATCCGTAGGCAGAGAGCGCAGCGATATTGACGCAGTTATTGATCTTGACGGCACAATGCTCGGCGAGAGAATCTCTGTAACAGACGGTAAATATGATTATTATGACGAGCCTTATCCTGTTCCTATACTTGATTTTACAAAAGAACAGGATTATAATGATAGAGAACAGTATGAGATCGAAAACGCCTATGCTTATGTAAACGACTATGTTATCGAAAACGCAAAAGACGGCAGGACTGTAGTTTTCAGCGGCGTGCTCCATATGGACTTTACAGACCTTCCGCTTATCTCTCCCACACTTGCGTCAATGCTTGATGAAGGCCAGTCGGAAGTTGACAACACAGAGTTCATGACATTGATAAACGGTATCGTTCTTAACTGGTTCGACTATTATCTGAAAGGCGAAGGGATGCTTGACATTCAGGCGAATTATTAATATGCAGACCAGAATAACCAAAATACCAAAAGACAGACCAGAATTGATAGAAATACAATGCCATACCGTAAGTGATGAGGTGCGGGAGATAGTTGCCTTTGTCAAATCAAGGCAAGGGCAGCTGTCCTGTATGGCCGATGAAAAAATGTATGAGATCGCAGTATCGGATATTCTGTATATAGAGACGGTTGACAATAAATCTTTTGTCTATACACAGGGGAATGAGTACGAAACAAAACAGAAGCTTTATGAGCTTGAAGAAATGCTTAAAGAAAAACGCTTCCTGAGGATCTCAAAGTCTATGCTGCTTAATCTGATGAAGGTAAGCTCGATCAAGCCTGCCTTGAACTCCCGATTTATGGCAGAACTTATTTCCGGGGAACAGGTCGTTATTACAAGGAAGTATGTAGCTGATTTAAAGAAAGCTTTGAAAGGGGAGAAGGCACAATGACATTAAAAGAATTTATTTTGTCACGTGTGCAGGTGTTTTTTGTTCTGGTAACGCTTATCCTTTTCGGCAGCGCGATTTTAGGAGGCATATATGCGCCCGAACAGGAGCTGCACTATCACCATTTGTTCAGCCCGATCATTATCGCTGCAGCGTGTATTTTGCCGACTTGCGTTACTTATTATAAGAAAGAACCTACACCGGTGCAGTATATAATCAGACAGATCATTGAACTGATACTTATCGAGGCTGTTGTAATGTTTCTTGTTCAGGCACCGCCGAAGTACAGCGGAAACGAGATCAGATTTTATCTTATTCTCGGTATTATGATATTTATTATATATGTTTTTGTAGAAGTTATGACTTGGCTGCAAAAATCCAGACAGGCAAAACAACTTACACAACAGCTTCAAGTATTCCTGGTAAAAGAATAGATGCCATACTCATAGTAATAATGTCTTCACTGGTAATGTGGAGGCATTATTTTTTACCCGATTTGTTTACAAAAACGTGTTGACACAATAGTGCGAAAAATGTTAAAATTGACTAAACAAGCACGAACTATTTGTTTTTTTACTTTATAAATATCGGAGGAATACTTATGCCAAACTGGTTGAAAAATTCTGTGTTTTATCAGGTGTACCCTCAGTCGTTCTGCGATTCGAACGGAGACGGTATAGGAGATATAGAGGGTCTTATCTCAAAGCTTGATTATATTAAAGAGCTTGGCTGCAACGCAATATGGCTCAATCCCGTTTATGACTCGCCGTTTATGGACGCAGGCTACGATGTACGCAATTATTATAAGATAGCTCCACGCTACGGCACGAACGACGACGCAAAGCGCCTTTTTGAAGAAGTACACAAGCGTGACATGAAGCTGCTGATGGATCTTGTACCTGGGCATACTTCCGATACGAACGAGTGGTTCACACAGAGCAAACAGCCCGTGAAAAACGAGCTTTCAAACCGCTACATCTGGACGGACAGCGTGTGGGAGGCTCCGCCGCAGTACAGACTGCAGTGCGGAATAACAGACCGTGACGGCAATTATCTTGTGAATTACTTCTCCTCTCAGCCTGCGCTCAATTACGGCTTCTACGAGGTTACTCACCCGAACTGGCAGCTGCCTGTAAATCACCCCGACTGTCTGCGCACTGTTGAGGCTATAAAGGACGTTATGCGCTTCTGGCTCGATATGGGCTGCGACGGCTTCCGTGTCGATATGGCGGATTCTCTTGTAAAGAACGATGACGATAAGATCGCCACCGCTGCTATATGGGCAGGCGTTCGTGAGATGATGGATAAGGATTACCCTGAATGCGCTCTTGTATCCGAATGGTGTCACCCGATAAGGGCGATAAACAAAGCGGGTTTCCATGCGGACTTCTACCTCGATCACAGAGGTAACGGCTACTCCACCGCGTTCAGATATTATAATTACCAAACAGGCGAGCAGGAAAGCTATTTCAGCAAGCAGGGCAAGGGAGATATAATGACACTTGTAAACGAGCTTACCGAGAACTACAAGGCTACGAAAGACAACGGCTATATCAGCTTCTTTACCTGCAACCACGACAACCCGAGAATGTCTGCATGGTATGACGAGCGTGAGCTGAAGATAAATTTCTGCACGATCTTTACACTTCCGGGCGTGCCGTTCCTCTATTACGGCGATGAGATAGGCATGAGATATATGTCCGAGCTTACAAGTAAAGAGGGCGGATTCAGCCGAACGGGTTCACGCACACCTATGCAGTGGAACAACGGCAAAAACAAGGGCTTTTCAAGCGCAGACGAGGATAAGCTGTATCTGCCCGTAGACAACAGGGAAAACGCCCCGACGGTGGAATCTCAGCAGGCAGACGAAAACTCGCTGTACAACACGGTGAAAGCTATCATAAAAATACGCAGAGAAAACGAAGAACTTTGCGGCAACGGAGATTTTGAGATAGTATTTGCGAAGAAGAATACATATCCGTTTATTTTCCGCAGAGGTTCGTTTATCATAGCCGTTAATCCGTCCGCAAAAGACGTAGAAATTCCGTTTGACTATACCGTCAAAGAAAAGGTGTATTCGATAGGCGAAACGGATTTTAAAAACGGCAATATCAAAATGGGCGGGCAGAGCTACTGCCTGATGAAAGTGTAAGAGGCGATAAGAATGAGAGAAGACATTACAACTATTCCTATAAACGATGTGTTCGAACCTCGTGACGGCTGCCCACTCTGCAGAATGAGAGATATGCT
>CADBRK010000222.1 GCA_902797065.1 uncultured Ruminococcus sp. | reverse complement strand
GTAGTTTGTATCATAGAACTCGTCTACTACATAAGAGAGTACATCGTCTGCGCTTGTAATATCTTTGAGTGCCGTGAATTTTACAACGAATACATCGGACTCGTTTGTGAGGTTTGTTCCCTGTGCGTCAAACATTACGCTCCACTGAAGCTTATCGGCCTCGTCGGTGTTGAGATCCGGATGACCCATCGCATTGACCTGCTCCTTGAACTTGAGAGCGAGATTATCGAACTTAACAGTCTCCTGAATACCGAGAGCGTTTGCAGCGTTCTTAGCCTTGAAGTATACCGTTACCTCATCGCCTGCCTTTGCGTCAACGGGGATCTTGAACTCTTTTACAACGGGTACGGACTTCGTCGTCTCTGCAACTGCGGACGTTGTATTTGCTGCATTAAAGTTATTGTTGTTTACATCGTAGAACTCTTCTACCTTGAATGAAAGAACCTTATCGGAAGAAGCGATATTCTTCTTAGCCTTGAACTCAAGAATGCAGACATCGGATTCGTTGTTGATGTTTGTTCCCTTTGCATCGAACATAGACGTCCATCCGAGCTTGCCGCTGCCGTTGGTTACTTCGATATGACCCATACCGCCTTCCTGCTTTACAAACTCGAGAGCGGATGTATCGTATTTAACCGATTCGCCGATACCGAGAGCGTTCGCAGCGTTCTTAGCCTTGAACTTAACTGTTACGGTGTCGCCTGCCTCTGCTGTTACCGGAATATCAACTTCGGGGTTCTGCTTATCTGTATCCGAAGGCTTATCGGAATCCGTCGGCTTATCGGGATCTGTAGGGTTATCACTTTGAGTATCGGTGCTGTTGGATGTAACCTTAGCGTCGCCGGTTACGCAGTCGTGTGAAAGTGACTTGAAATCATAATCATAGCAGTCTCTTACCGTGTTTGTGCCTACTCTGCCGCTTGCATCGGAAATAGCGGTAAATGTAAACTTAACAACAGGCTTTGCGTTTGAGTAATCTTCGCCGTTGTTGCCGTCGCCGCACTGGAGGTTCCACTGGATAGTACCGTTGGGAGCGGCGGTGTCGTTTACTATTGCGCCGTTTGCAATAGTCTGTGCCGACTCGAATTTATACTTTGCGGTATCAAACTTGAACTCATTGGAGATACCCATAAGGTTGGAGTGACCGCCTACGGAAAGAGTAACTTCGACTGTGTCGCCGCTCTTTGCGTCTGCGTTTACAACAGTCTCACCCGAACCGAGATCAACATTCGTTTCCGTAGAAGCATCGGAAGCCGTATCCTGCTGTGTTGCAGTGTCCTGCTGAGTTGCTGTATCCTGCTGTGTAGATGTATCCTGTGCGGTTGCTGTATCCTGAGCAGTTGCAGTATCCTGTGCCGTTGCTGTATCGTTATCAGAAGGTCTCGGATTGATAGTGCCGTTGCCTATTCTTGCGAAAGCAGTCGTAACTGTATCTTCGTCGCTCTTTTCAAGGCTGTTGCTCAGGTCGGATTTGGGATCGGGCTTATCGGCATTGTCGTTCATGGAAAGGTCATAGGGAAGACAATCCATACCGGAAAGACCGAATGTAGCTACGAGAAGAACGCCTACACCCCTCGACTCAACATCGGATTTTGAAATTCCAAGCTCGTCATACGGGATAGAAAGCTCATAGCAGAAATCCAAAGAAGATGACTTGTGACCCATTGTATTGAAGTCTACCCAAGCTGCAGATTCGCCGCACATATCGCCCGGTATACGGTTGTGACTGGGACCGTAACCGCCGTCAATACCCCAAACTTCCTTGCTGATTATTCCCATGCCGTAACCCATTTGAACTTTTGAAGGAGTTCCCTTCGGTCCGAGCATCTCAACGGGATTAAGACCGGAACTGTCGCCGCCGTATACGAACGGTCCGTTGCCGCCCTTTGTATTGATCGAAATAAGTCTGTTAAAGCTGTTTGTTATCGATAGTCCCGACGCCCAGATCGTGCCGCCGGTTGAAAGATTACCGTTGTTGCCTATTGCGTCGGCTGAATTTCCCGTATCTACCGCAATAAAGAACGGCAATTCCTGCGTCTGCCACAATACACCCTGTGAGATCGGGTAATCAGCGTCCGAAACGCAGTCCTGTACGTTGGTCATCTCCCACATAAGATAGATGTTGCTGTCGTCGTAAGCACCGTACAGGGTATAAAGGTCTACCGGCACCTCATGCATTGAACTTTCACAGTATACACGGGGGTCATCGTTTGCGGTACCCTGCGCAATAATCATGGAGCTGTCCCAATCAGACAGGTCTCCGTCAACCGTAATTGTTTTATTCGCTCCGACGCCCGTAGGGTTGGTCGCATAATGCTTTGAAAGCGTTCCTGCTCCCGACGCTGCATTTGTTACAGTCGCCGCAGAACCTGCAATGCTTGCCGTACTTGCCGCCATCAACACAGCAAGCAGGGCGCTGAGCGCTTTGTGATGTCTCTTAGCCATATAAATTACCTCCGTTTTGTTAATTAGAATCTCGGGTTATTCGTTTCCCACTTTAATACATATAATAGTATAAACCTTTTGTAAACGATTAACAAGTCTTTTTGAGTCATTCAAAAATCTTTGTAGGACTTATCAAATACCGAGTATTTTTTTTGTACAGATTTTTGAACACTTTCAGAAACTTTATAGATGGTTTTAACATGGTTGTCACATTGGTAAAAATCAAGCCGAAACGCATTTTTTGATTATTACGTTTCGGCTCGGAATATGTCCGTTTTGTTGTTGCTTGATTACTTTTTGCCGGATTTCTTTGCGGCTGATTTTGCATTGAGAATAGCTGCCTTGAGAGTATTGTCCATAAGCATGGCGATAGTCATCGGGCCTACTCCGCCGGGTACGGGAGTGATAAATCCTGCCTTAGGCTCGACCTCGTCGAATTCAACATCTCCGCACATCTTGCCCTCTTCGTTGTGGTTGATGCCAACATCAATTACAACTGCGCCCTCTTTTACCATATCGGCGGTCACAAAATTCGGTCTGCCGACTGCCGATACAAGAATATCCGCTTTGCTGCATACTTCGGCAAGGTTCTCCGTCTTGCTGTGACAGATCGTAACCGTGCCGCTCTGCTGGAGAAGCAGCATTGCCATAGGCTTGCCTACGATATTGCTTCTGCCGATCACAACGCAGTTCTTGCCGCTTACCTCAACGCCTGTCGATTTGATAAGCTCCATAACGCCTGCGGGAGTACACGGAAGGAACACGCCGTCGCCGATCATAAGCTTGCCGACATTAAACGGGCTGAAAGCGTCAACGTCCTTTTTGGGCGAGATAGCACCGATAACGGCCTTTTCGTTGATATGCTTCGGCAAAGGAAGCTGAACAAGTATACCGTCAATATCCGCACGCTTGTTGAGCGAGTCGATTATCTCAAGCAGCTCTCTCTGGGTTGTTTTTTCGGGTTTTGTGATGACCTCCGAATAAAAGCCTACCTCTTCACAGGCTTTCGCTTTATTCCTTACATATATTTTTGATGCGGGATCGTCTCCCACGATTATTACAGCCAGACCGGGCGTAATGCCAAGCTCTGCAAGCCTTTCGGCTTCTTTAGCGACCCTTGCCTTAACATCGGCAGCGACCTGCTTTCCGTCAATTATAATAGCCATATTATATCTCCTTTTTCACATAAACAATTCGTTTAATAATATTCAGTTCAATTTATCGCATTAACCGTCATTTCTATTTTACAACGAAATGCAAATAATTTCAATACATTTCCGTAAATTTATGATGATCACGGAGAATTTTTTACCGTAGGCGAAGAGTGTTTCTCTGTGTTTTCCGCCGCAGTTTTCGATCTGCCCTTGACTATCGTTATCACCGTCATGACCGCACCTGCCGCAGCAATTATCATCGACAAAAGCTGAGATACTCTGATCGGCGTACCCGGCAGAAGCAGGCTGTCTGTTCTCAGTCCCTCCACAAAGGTACGCTCGGCGCCGTACCAGATAAGATAGAGATAAAACAGCTGTCCGTCGTATTTCTGATATTTTCTCCCGATTATATGGAACACAAGGACTCCGAGCAGACACCACAAAGATTCATACAAAAAGCAAGGATGAACGCCGACTCCGCCGGTTGCCTCGGATACCATCCTCCACGGCAGATCGGTAGGCGTGCCGAACGCCTCCTGATTCATGAAATTGCCCCATCTGCCTATGCCCTGCCCGATCAGAAAACCTATAACAGTTATGTCGAGTATCGGCAGAAGCTTCATTTTCTGTACTCTTGCCGTTATCAGACCGCCCGCAAGCGCTCCGATAAGTCCGCCGTATATTGCAAGCCCTCCGCTGTGGATATTTAGTATCTTCAGCAGATCGCCCTTGTAGCTGTCCCAGCTGAAGATGACAAAATAGAGTCTTGCGCCGATTATGGCGGTGATCAGACCTGCTATAACGCAGTTGATAAGCTTATCGGGATCAACATTGTGCCG
>CADBRK010000221.1 GCA_902797065.1 uncultured Ruminococcus sp. | reverse complement strand
TAAATTCTGGCTGTTGGGATATACCTGCTGCGAAGTGCCTACACCTAAATTCTGGCTGTTGGGATATACCTGCTGCGAAGTACCTACACCTAAATTCTGGCTGTTGGGATATACCTGCTGCGAAGTACCTACGCCCATATTCTGACCCGTGGGGTAGATCTGCTGAGAAGTACCTACGCCCATATTCTGACCTGTGGGGTAGATCTGCTGAGAAGTACCAACGCCCATATTCTGACTTGTGGGGTAGATCTGCTGAGAAGTACCAACGCCTGCTTGTGCAGGATTGTTTCCGCTGCCATCGGGCTGTGCAGGCTGATCTTTCTTTCCTTTGAGGAATAATACGAAGGATATGATCACTGCAACAACAGCAAGCAATATCATGCCGAAGCCAATGATAAATATCCCTGTTTTATTGCCGATCGGTGTTGTGCAGTCGTATATGTACGGGATCATCTTAAACTTGCTTATATCAATATTGTAGTCTTTCTTGAATTCCTCGGCGTTAGTCTGTTTCCATGTTTCAAACATGGATTCCAGGTCGGAATTGTCCTTAGCAAGTATTCCCTCGACCGGTACGCCGATAGTGTACAGATATTCATATGATGAGTCGTTGGGGGCTTTGTACAGCTTTGTAAGCTCGGTGTTTGTCTCGGAAGAAGCAGCCGATTTAATTATGAGTACTTCTTCATCTCCGAACGGAACCGCATAATAAAATGCTTTTTCTGATTTTTCGCCTTTACCGCCCTGTGCATATTCAACTACAACCTGATCATAAATATAGTAAACAGTACCTTTCATCGGAAGTCCCTGTTTTAATTCATATATCGAAACAGAGTTGTAATCGGCGATATTTCCCGTAATACTTCCGAAGAATACCGACGCGCCGTTCACTGCGAAAATGATTCCCGCAATAAGCAGGACAGCCGCTAATGAACATCCCGCGATAAACAGAGCAATATTTCCTTTTTTCTTCTGCATAATATATGCCTCGCTTTCTTCATTATTTATTCATGTCATATGGATTATATGATCTTATATCGCCTTGTCTGATAGAGGGAACATTTGTTTCCGGCGGTGTATTGTTTTGATATAAAAACGTGTTGTCGATTTTCGGAAGCGTAACACCCTGAGAAGGTGTAGAGTTTGTCTGTTCGGGAATATAGCTTGTGCCGGGCATTTGCGGCAGTATATTGTTTTTCCCGCCCTTAGCAGCGGTGATAATGAATGCAACCCAGAATAAGATGGTTGCAATAAATACAACGCATGCAATTATAAATGTAACAAGTGTTGCGGTGAATGAATTAGAACAGTCAAGTACATATGTGCATACTTTTATGTCTTTCGGGAATAATTCTAAATCACTTTCGTATTCCAGCCATTCGTTAAATGCTCGGTTTACTTCGGAGGTCAAAGGGCTGAAAACTCCTTCTATAGTCTCTCCCGAAGAGCCGTTCAGCATTCTGTCCATTCTATACTCGTTGTTGGTACCGGGCCTTGTTTTTACGATCAGCACCTCGTTACTGTCGTAGTATACCGCATAGTAGTAATTGTCGATCGTGATCTCACCTGTATCGGAGTCCTTTGAGTATGTGGTATAAAAACAATCATATACTGTTAACGGCGTCATCTGAGCATAGCGATTCTTTTGTATTTCGTCGGGCGTAAAATCATATATGTCTTTAACTCCGTGTTGTACTCTTCCCATAACGGGACCGATCGTGAAAAGGATAAAAACCATGCTTAAGAGCAATAATGCAATAGAGATAAATATCCCCGCACATCCGCCTATGCGTCCTTTTTTCATTTATATCACCAAGTTCCCTTATTTTTACTCTCCGAAGAATCCGTCATCGTTGTTTGTTTTGCCTTGACGCTGGAATTTTCCGTAGGAGATTTCATTTTCATTGTAATAATCGGCTTTTCTTGTAGAAGAATCAAACATCTGTGTGTCGTTGTATCCTTCATTCCTTTTATTTATTACACGAGGATTATATTCGTCGGACGCAGAAACCGGCTTTTCTTCCGGGGGAGTACGGTTGGCGGCTTTGTAGCTTTCTTTGACCATTCTTTCGTCTGCGGCAACTACCGCTTTAACACGCTTGAGCAATATAAATATTATTGTTACTAACGCAATCAGCAAAAATACTCCAAAAGTGAATCGGAACATATAGCCCGAATACGGGTGCGTGCAGTCTATGATATAATTCCGAACGGTTATCTTTTCCGGTCTGGCATTGTTCAGAGGGTCTTGAGCAATATCGGTGATACGGGCTTTCGGTACAAAGCATACGGCGTCTACCCAAACGCCTGTTTTTGCAAGCTCGTTGTCTTTGAGTTCTCCGGCTTGCTTAGCGCTGAGTATTTCGGAGAGTTCTCTGTCTGTCTGCGATCCCTTCTTTACTGTAACAAAGACATTGGTGCCGTTTTCGTCTATGGGAACAAGATAAATATTATTGCTCTCTGTTATGCAGTTAATTTTCAGATGTGGTATATACTCTGAGTAATAGTTCGTTACATCGGCTGTTACGTCGTGTATTCTTCCGTTCAGAGGTCTGTTTGCTACCAGCTCCTCGGAGGTCAGATACTTATAACTTTGAGTACCCATAGTGACTCCCGTAATAAACACAGGGAAGTTTGCTGTCATAAAAGCAACGGAGAAAACAAGCCAGATAATGATCGCCAAGCAAATCAATATTCCCTTTACGCTGCCAAAAAGTCCTCTTACCATAAATAATCCCTCTTTCAATCATTCTGTAATAATGCTGTGTTACTCGTTGCTATTCATACCGGAAAACCAATCATCTCCAAAACCCGATTCAAACTGATCGTTTTCCTGAGAACGGTATGATGTTCCGTATGTTTGCTGAGACTGCGGACGGTATGTCTGCGCAGATGATGTATACATGCCGTTATTCTGTTGAGATTGGTACGTAGAACCGTAACCGCCGCTTGGCTGCGACCTCTGCTGAGACTGGAACGTCGAACCGTATCCGCCGCTTGACTGCGACCTCTGCTGAGATTGGAACGTCGAACCGTAACCGCCGTTTGACTGCGACCTCTGCTGAGATTGGAACGTCGAACCGTAACCGCTGCTTGACTGCGTACTCTGCTGAGACCGGAACGTCGAACCGTAGCCGCCGCTTGACTGCGTACTCTGCTGAGACCGGAACGTCGAACCGTAACCGCCGCTTGACTGCGACCTCTGCTGAGACTGGAAAGACGAACCGTATCCGCTGTTTGCCGGCGCACTTTGCTGATACTGAGGTATGTATGTCTGTGCGGAAGAAGTATTTTCGTTCTGTGGTGATCGGTCTGCCGACGAGAACGGTCTGTCGGGGTCATATCTGTTGCTGCTGCCGGAAGAAGAATATGTGAGATTCGGCGAGTATGTTCCTATCGAATCGGGACGAACGGAAGAGCTTGCCGCTGCAAAGCTGTTTGCACGGTTTGTTGCTCGAACCTTGACAATAAAGAATATCACTGCGCCTATGAATGTCACAAGCAAAGCAACACCTGCCCAAAATAATTTTACATACTCATTCAAAGATTTTTTGCAGTCGAGAGTGTACGGCTCGACACGTATGTTGTTAATTCCGGCTTCTTGAAAAGCTTCTTTGGTATACTTTATGACATCAAGTTCCGTGGGACGAAGAATACCGCTTATCTGAACGCCTGTCATCAGCAGAGGATCATTCCCGTCGCCGTATGATGCTTCGTATAACGCGTCGATCTGCTTATCGATCTTTGATTCCTGTCTTGTGAGGATTATCATAACGGAATCATCGTCAAAGGGTACTGCATAATAATACTCTTTGTTGGATATGGTTTTATTTCCGCTGTCATCGACATTCTCCGTATAACCGTCTGCGACAAGTCCGTATACCAGATACAGGTTGCCCTCTACGGGGAGTTTATTTTTCATCTGTTCGGCAGTTATCGTGTTATAACTTTCTTTCTGACCTGTGGCGATCGAGAAAAACACTTCGGCATTAACAGCGATCAGCATTACCGCACCGCCGAACCAGGCGATAATAAGAGTTATGATAAGTCTTGATTTTATATTATTCAAAGTTCCCGATAGCATATTTTTACCTCTCTTTTATTTTTTAAAAACTAAAGCCTATGGATTGTGATCAATTTTTTTAATTTACGTCCCACGGATTTATTACATACTCGGGAAGAGTCGGCAGATCTTCGTTGGGGATGTATTTTCTCGAAGCAAAATAAAGAATGTTTTTATTTGTTACGTGCTGGTTTTTTATCCAACCGTGAAAATTCTTTGTCTTATAATGCAAATCAAACACATTGTAATGATTTGCAAAAAAGATGATCACGGCAAAGCGGAAGAAAGCCGCTTTATACTCGTGCAGTTTACCTTTATGGGCAATGTAGTTTTTTAGTATGCCGTAAGCGAGTACATAGTCGTTGATCTTCTCGACTTTCGGAGACGTCATTATACTGTTTGCCCTTACATAGTAATTATATAATGGCTTGTCTGTAATTGCAACGGTCTTTGCGTTAAATGTCAGCCGTGCCACCGTCGCAATATCCTCAAAATACATCGACGGAAATCTGATGTCGTTATCAAAAAAAAGCTCGCGCCTGAACAGCTTGTTCCACAAGTACGATCTTACAGACCAGTCTTTTATTACATGATCTGTATAAAAACGCCCCGAATATACTCCGTCTTTCAGCTTGCGTATTCTGACGGGGAAGTATTTGTCGGGCTTGCCGGGGTGAGTTTTCACTATGCTGTAGCTGCATGACGATACTTCGCTGTGGTTGTTCTCTGCCGCGCTGTACAGTTCGTATAGGTATTCCTTTTCTACGGTGTCGTCGCTGTCCACAAATCCGATGTATTTGCCTTGCGCCATTTCAAGACCGTGATTCCGCGCGTTGGCAACACCGCCTCTGTCAAGATGCAGAAAGCGAAATCTGCTGTCTGTTTCACAAAATGATCTTGCTATATCGGCGCTTTTATCGCTGCTGCCGTCATCGACAAGCAGAACCTCGAAGTCTTCAAATGTCTGATCTTTTATTGACTGCAAACATTCAAGCAGGTATTTTTCGGAATTATATACAGGCACAATAATACTTATCTCAGTCTTATGTTCCATATTCAGGGAGGTCATCGCTTGTTTTCTGCATTTGAAATGACCTCTTTAACCTCCTTTGGTGATAATCTGCCGTCACTTTTTCCCGTGACAGACATAGGTCCTTCAACTATTATCGTAAAATAGAATGTTATCGTTCTCCAGATCAGCGTTGCGGATTTAAGAGTTGCCTCGGTAAAAAACGCTCCGAAGAATACCGAAAATGCAAGTTCGGACACTCCCGACGCACCGGGTATCGGAAGCATGGAAGATACCACCGTTACAAAAGCCACCGCGCACAGCATGGTGAACCATTCTCCGTTTCCGTCGGGAACAAGGCTCTTATATACAAAATACGGTACGGAGTAGATCAGCGTAATCTGAACGGCAACTTCAAAAGCGTACAGAGCGATTTTCAGCGGCTTTTGCAAAAACTCTTTGTTGCTGCGGCGGAATACATTGATCTTGGAATCTATACCGCGTGTCAGTTTTCTTGCGGTTTTATTCCCTTTGAATTTTTTTACGACAGGCATAAAAAGTCTGACGATATGCTTGAGCCACTTCGGTTTGAGTCCCGCAAGCACAACTATCGCCATCAGAGAAATCTGCATAATAAAGCCGACTATTACAAACCATATCGTAAAGCTGTCTTTAATCTGCGACAGAATAAATTTACTCTTGGCGATGAACAGGATCACCGCGTACATTGTGGCTGTCACCTGAAAGATCAAAAATTTCTGGAGCAGCACCGAAGACGAAAAGCCGGCGTCAACTCCCATTCGGCTGAGTCTGTAAACCTGCATTGGCTGACCTCCGCTTGCCCCGGGAGTAATTGCGCTGAAAAAGTGACCCGTAACGGCAGTCTTTACGCCCTGCATAAATTTAAACGAGGGGTATTTCTTTTTGACACACTGCCATGTGATGATGCAGTCTATGATAATGTTGCCGACGTGGCATACAAGCGCTATAATCAGCCAGCCCCATACATAGTGACCGTCGCCGCTGATGAGGTCTTTTAACCCGTTTTCGGAAAATATAAAATAAATGATAAGCCCGATGCATACGCCGATAACAAATATGTTGAATATCAGCGACAGGGGCAGCTTTTTCTTTTTCATTATAATATCCACCATAAATAAATTGTACTGGTATTTTTCATACAAATTTAGTATATCATATAGTTTGATTTACGTCAATTATAAAAGGAAAAAGAATGAAGAATAATGTCTATAATTTTCAAATAAAAAATTAAAGTTCAAGTATTGAGATTCGGTTGATAACACAATAAGGAGAGTATTCGACTGAATTTAATCACTTCCGTTTATAGCCAATAAAATTGGATTATTTTGCAAAAAACTCTTGAATAAATCATGCGATTATTATATAATTAAAACAATAACAATTATTAAAGTGAGTCAAGGATAACAGCCTGTTCCGTTAATTGATTCCGGGACGGTCTTGTTGGGATAATTAAAGGAGGTTGGGATATGATATATATTACGGGAGATACTCACGGCGACTATACGAGATTTACTAATGACGCTTTTCCGCTGCAGATGACGCTTACCAAGAATGATTATGTTATCATATGCGGAGACTTCGGTATCTGGGACAACAGTAAGATCGAAAACCATAATTTTGATTTTCTGGAGAGCCGTCCTTTTACCACGCTTTTCATAGACGGCAACCACGAAAACTATGACCTGCTGGGCAGATTCCCTGTCAGCGAGTGGCACGGCGGAGACGTTCAGTTTATACGTCCGAGCGTTATACATCTGATGCGGGGAAACTTATATGATATAGACGGCAAAAGCTTTTTCGTTATGGGCGGGGCTGCCTGCCACGATATTCAGGACGGCATTCTTGACCCGAAGAAAAAGGACTATCACAGGAAAAAAGCAAGGCTTAACCGTCACGGCAGGATCTATTACAGAGTAAAAGGCATATCGTGGTGGGAGCAGGAGATGCCTAGTGACGAAGAATACGATAAAGCTATCGAAACGCTTGATAACTGCGGCTGGAGCGTTGACTATGTTCTCACACACTGCGCGCCAGATTTTATCGTGGAGGGCGTGTTCCGCATAGCCGAGCATAACCGCCTGACCGGGTTCCTCGGAGAAATAGGGCGGAAGTGCGAATATAAAAACTGGTTTTTCGGGCATTATCATCGTGACTTAAAGGTAGGCGACAAGTTTTATCTGCTGTATAATCAGATAATACCGCTTCCCGAATAATTCTTGACAGAAAGGCAGGATCACTATGAAACAGTCTAAAAAAATAGGAATATTCGGAGGAAGCTTCAACCCCATACATAACGCCCATACCAATCTTGCGGCTGCTTTTATTAAAAAGCTGAAGCTTGACAAGCTGCTGATAATCCCCACGGCAGATTCTCCGCATAAGGAGACGGGGTCGGTTATAGATTCGGAACACAGGCTGAATATGTGCAGGCTTGCATGCGAGAGTATCAAAAAATGCGAGGTAAGCGATATTGAGATACTTCGCGGAGGTAAAAGCTACACTGTCGATACACTGACAGAGATAAAAGCGATCTATCCCGACAGCGAGCTGTACCTGATAATGGGCGCAGATATGTTCATGTCACTCGATTCATGGAGAGAGCCGGAGAAGATCATGTCTATGGCTGTACTCTGCACCGTGCCGAGGAATGACGATGATCTCGGTGTTCTTCGTTCAAAGGAAGAAGAATACAAAAGCAGAGGCGCAAACGCCGTTATACTTGATCTGAAAAAATCGGATATATCATCTACCATGATAAGACAGCTGATCTCTGACGACGGTGTTTTTTCTAATTATGTCGATGCGAAGGTCGAGAAATATATATATGCTAATTATCTGTACATGAATAAGGGTACGGTGAATTACGACAGATTCGATAAGGTGCTCAAAGCGAGAATGGGTGAAAAGAGGTATATTCATTCCATAAATGTTGCCGTGGAAGCGCAGCGACTTGCGAAAAAGTACGGCGCAGATGTCGAAAAAGCGAAGCTTGCAGGCGTTCTTCATGATATTACAAAAGAGACTCCCTCGCAGGAGCAGTATAACATAATCAATAAATGCGGTATTAAGCTGAATTTTGTGGAAAGCTCATCTCCGAAGCTGTGGCACGCGATAGCCGGAGCAGGCTTTGCGAGAGATATTATCGGCATAGACGACGAAGATGTTTTCAATGCGATACGGTACCATACGTCGGGCAGAGCGAATATGAGCGTCCTTGAAAAATGCGTATTCATAGCCGACTTTACCGGAGCGGAACGAGATTACGACGGGGTAAACGAAATGCGGGCTTTAGCCGAGAAAAGCCTTGAGGAAGCAATGGCGTTCGGACTGTCGTTCAGTCTCTCCGATCTTGCAAAAAGACGGCTGGCTATTGACCCAAACTCGGTTGCCTGCTATAATGAGATAGTGCTGCTTTTGGGCAAGGGAAGTAAAAAATAATTATGAGGTGTTAAAATAATGACAAGTCTTGAAATTGCAAAGGAAGCCGTAAGGGCAATAGACAGCAAAAAGGGTTCCAAGATCAATCTGATAAAGGTTGACAGCGTATCCGTGCTGGCTGATTATTTTGTAATAGCTGCCGGTTCAAGCTCCACTCAGGTCAAAGCTATAGCCGACGAGGTTGAGTACAGATTGAAGCAGGCAGGAGAGAATGCGAGCCACATCGAGGGTCATCGCTCCGATACATGGATACTGCTTGACTATATTGACGTGATCGTTCATGTGTTCTCGGAAGATGCAAGAGAATACTACGATCTTGACAGAATGTGGGCGGACGGGGAGATCGTTGATATTTCCGATATTCTCACCGAAGATTGATAAAAAAACGAGGGAACAGATCCGATTCTGTTCCCGTTTTTTTTTGCCGTTTTATCGTTTTGCTGCTTAGCCCGTTATCATAAGTATTCTTGATTCCGTCAGAACGTCGTTTTCGAGATCGTTTTCCGAGAGTATCTTATCGGCGCTTGTGCAGTAATGTCCTGCAATATCCCATACGCTTTCGCCTTTGTCGGCGAAGTATAACACAACCGTGCCCGAAGTGTTAGCTCTCGGAGAATTCTCGTCGGACGTCAACGAGGTGATGCATTTTTCGGTACGACTGCCGTAAAGCTCACCCGTGACAAATATCTCGGCTCTTACTTCTATGCGTTTATCCGAACATATCCTGTATCCGGCGGAAATGCAGCTGCTGTCGAGGAAAGCGGTCAGTTTTCCTGCGCTCTCGGGCGTACTTATAACATGAGAGTATTCGACTGTTCTTTCGGTACAGAAAATGCTGTCGTCTGAATCACGGGCGAGTAAGCATATGTTGTATTTTCCGCAGATACAATGCTTCCCGTCTTTTTCCGAAAGCACGGCTGCGCTTGTTTCGCACCAGACGTCAATGACCTTTGAAGCCGTGTTGTCGGTAAGGTCGATGTTGGTCTTTTCGGTAATACTCTCCCTGATTGTTCCGAGTGTCTGCGGCAGAGATATATCGTCGGTTTCCTTCTTTGTATTATACATAGTGGAGTAGCAATCGCTGATTATCGTCATCTCTGCCGGAGAGTACGAGAACGCAGTCAGGCTTATCTTTGCGGTGAAAACAGGCAGAGGATCGTCGAAGCCTATTTCCGTGCGCAGAGTGATATTCTGTGACATAACATCTGCGCGGACGGCAAGCTTACTATCGTCTGTGATGCCGCCGAGGTCGATCACCTGGCTGAACGGTATGGCGTATTCCATGGAGTCCGTTTTGCCGTTGTCAAGGTCGGTCAGATAGAGCAGCTTTACAAGAAGCTCGCCTTTATACATGAGTTTCCCCAATACGGGCGTGTACTCTCCTTTTGTTATTACGGCGTCGCTCCTGATGACAGCCTGAACGGCAGGTCTGTTTTGTCCTGTTTCCAAAGTTTCGGTGACCGAGAACTGCCGCGTTGTCAGACCGTCAAGGCGTGAATAGGGTATGGTTCTCTTTTTCTGTTGTACGTCGCTGCCTTTGATATGATTTACCGCACGCACCGTACATCTGTCGATGACTTTAACGCAGACATTGAACGCCCCGTGAATATTGAGTCTTCTCGGACTCAGCGCGCGGCAGTTGAGGTAACTCACTTTTATATCTGTCTGAATCACTGCGTTATCGGGTGCGGATTTCAGGTTGCCCGAAATACTGTAGGGGAAACTCTGCTCCGTACACCGAACCGCCATCTTAATGGCGTCAACATAGATTATCCTTACGACTGCCGTTCCCTCGATCTCGATCCTGTCTGCGATGATGTTTTTGCTGTCGATGTGAGGCTCGATACGGCATTTGAGTATCTTCAGAATATCCGGGCAGTAGTCGGGCAGACCGAAATCCGAATCGACTGTCTGCTCGCTTGTTTCGTCGAAGATGATTTTGCCTATGAATGTTGAATCGGTTTTGATGGGGTAGTTCATACGATCTCTCCTTAATGATATGTTGCTGCTTGATAGATTATATGCTTGTAGGATACGATATATGAACAATACAAAAGGCAGCCCTTCAATGAGCCGCCCTTGCTTGAGTGTTTATGGTTGGTTTAGTTGTTATTGTTTTTTGCACCGGCTGTATCTTTCAGAGTTTTCGTGTCCTGAGAGAATTTCGGCAGGTATTTTTTCAGCGCTTTGTTCAGAGGTATTATAAGTATCATTGCGCCTATCACCGCTACGGCCTGATTAATACCCGAAGTCATCATTTTTGGTGCGACTGCTCCGATTGCCGGAACAACGGCGCTGCCCTCAATTACAAGCTTAATTACGCTTTCCGAAATGTACAGTAACCAGTATGTCAGAGCGCCTGCAAGCGTGCCGCAGAGATTTCTTTTGAACGACGTTCCTTTGGCGTTACCCGAATTGGCGATCACGCCGCATACAAAAGCCATTATGAAGAATCTTACGAAAGTCAGCGGTGCGCTTGTTATGTAAACGGGATCGAGCAGATCATATAATCCGCTGCCTATGCCTGCTGCAAGTCCGCCGTATACACCTCCGAAAAGAATTCCCGCAAGAAGAATGAGAATATTGCTGACTTTGAGCATGGTGGGTCCCGCAGGGGTAGCTATGGGGATTTTCAGGAAATACGTTGTTACAAATATCATAGCAGCCATTACTGCGGTCAGTACGTAGTTAAGAAGCTTTTTTTGTCTGATGTTCATGTTTGTTCCTCCTCTTTGATTTATGATATGATTATATCAGTGTCTGAACACTTTGTAAATGCCATTTTTTATATTTTCAAGGTGTACAGTTTTTTATTGTGAGCGTACAAAGCCGCTTCATTTTTCCGTATACAAAAGACGTATAGCT
Organism: uncultured Ruminococcus sp.; assembly: GCA_902797065.1. GTDB lineage: Bacteria > Bacillota > Clostridia > Oscillospirales > Acutalibacteraceae > RUG592. Next base: position 6,472 of record CADBRK010000221.1, on the reverse strand, counting down.
GTCAGTAATCTGTATTTATACTGCGTACACATTCTTTTCATATTTTATAGACAAAAGGTAAAAATGACGATATATTAAGTCGAAAAGTAAGTGTAATTGATATATTGATAAAAAATACAAGTTTAGCTATAATAGATGTATAATACATAAAGTGTAGATATTAATCGGTAACTATGACGGAGGAATAAAAAATGAACGGTCTGACAAAACGAATTATTAGCATTTTGCTGTCTGCGGTAAGCGTGGGTTCGGTCTTTGTGCCTGCAGCGTCGGCGCAGGAGAATACACAAAGGCTGCTCGGTGACGTAAACCTTGACAACAGAATATCCTTGAAGGACGCTTCACTTGTGCAGCGCGCTTCGGTAATGCTTACAGCGCTCAGCGATGAGCAGAATATGCTTGCAGATGTTGACAGCACAGAGGGCGTAACGCTGAAAGACGCGTATATTATACAGAAATATGCGATCTCTGTTATTGCACTTTATCCGAAGAATTCTGAAGGCTACTCAATCGGCGATACCGTTATGTTTGAGGATAACAGCGATACCGATACAGAGAATACAGACACCGTAACCGATACGTCAACAGAAGAAACAGACACCACAGTAACCGATACATCAACCGAAGAAACAGACACCACGGCAACCGATACGTCAACTGAGGAAACGGACACCACTGTAACCGATACGTCAACCGAAGAAACAGATACCACGGTGACAGATACGTCAACAGAGGAAACAGACACCACGGCAACCGATACATCAACAGAGGAAACGGACACCACGGCAACCGATACATCAACAGAAGAAACAGACACTACGGTAACCGATACATCAACCGAGGAAACTGACAGCGAAGAACCCGTTGTAGAACTTCCGCTGGAGCAGATAAACGCAGAGCTTAACGGAGATTTCGAGAAGGGTGATGTGATCCCAGACGGCTGGGAGAAGTTCTGGGACTGGATGAGCGGCGGTACAGCTGCCGGAGAAGGTGTAAAGGGCTCCAAGGCTATCAAAATATCACATGATTCAAACAGGCTTTCTTTTGTGGTACACAGAGTAAACGGACTAAAGCCCGGTGCGGATTATAAATTCAAAGTCAAGGTCAGAGGTGACGCGATCACAAGAAAAACAGAGAACGGTCTCGGAATAGACGTCGGAACATGTATGAACGGAATGTACCAGACAGCAAAGGCTGAGGACGGTTCGCTCGAACGCGGCAAGGGCTATATGATGTACACAACCGAAAACTGGCTCGACGGCACATTCGACTGGAAAGAGCTGACATGCTATTTTGTAGCGGACGGCAGGGGCAGAGCAGATATAGTATTTTATCTTGACGCTCAGGGTACCGCATGGTATGACGATATTGTGATCGAAACGGCTGATCTCGACAGCGAGGTTACCGAAGTGAGAAGATTTGAGGGCAAGCATACGGGAATAATCGTATTCAGTGAGGATATTGCCGATCTCAGCGAAGAAGATGTGCAGTCATGGGCGGATGATTTCGATACTGCATACGAACAGATGGCTGATCTTATGGGAGGATACCCGTTCTACGGAGATAAATGCTATTTTGCCTCCAGCAAAGAGCCTATGGTAAACCAGTTCGAGGCTCTGGGCGGAATAAATCCGATAAAGTGGGCAAGGCCATATATGAAACGTCATTGCAAGGACTGGTGTACAAGCGGAATACAGACAGCAGTTATGTATCATGAGATGGGTCATAATTTTGATACTCTGTATCCCTGGTCTCACAGCCTCGAGAACACCGCAGACTTTAAGTCGGCATATGTTATACTTCAGAAAACCGAAGGCTCGGTTTACCCTGTTTCTACCGCAAAGGCTATCCCAGTAACGGAATATATGGAGTTCTTAAAGAGCGGAGGCAGCACAAGTTATGACGCTACTCTTGCTCAAAGGAAAAACTATGATAATGTTAATTACTATGATTCCGTAGCTTATCTGTTGGTCAGAACCTGCGAATCCGTAGGCTGGGATACCGTTAAGTCGGTTTACAGACAGTTCCTTAAATATTATGATACAAGCTACAGTAAGAATCATTCCAAGTTTATGTATTGGATTATGAACCTGCAGAATACGTATAACAGCACTCACCCCGACGCTACGGGTTACGAAATATACGATTCTTTCCCCGAGGGCGAGCTTGATTATTATAAGCAGATCATAGTCAACTGCAGCGGAACGCAGGGCTATGATGTGACCAAAGATATACACTGCGTGAAGTTCCTCGACCCCGACGGCAACCGCCTGTGGTTCGAGTTTGTTCCTCACGGTAATGCAGCGTCGCCGAAAGCGATACCCGATCATGAAAAGTACGGCGCTTTCACCGGTTGGGATCAGGATATATCCAGCGTAACGTCGGATATGACGGTAACGGCAAATTATGACAAGTTCAAGTTCTCGGGTACGGTAACGTCATCACAGGATACGATATATGAGGGAGAATTTGTCGATTTTACAGTAAACCCTGACGGCGAACACAGCTATGTATATAATATCATCGCTATGAGAGACGGCGTTAAGGTGTACGAGAGCGGATATACACAGAACATTTCAGCTAAGATTTTTATGGATAAGGCAGGGTCATACTCCGTATATGCACAGCTCAAAGACCCCGACGGCAACGAGTACTCTACATCAAAGATGTATTTCACTGCAGGTAAAGCCGTAACGATATACTACAGCGGATTCAATAACCCGAATATCCATTACAAAGCAGAGAACGGAGCATGGACAAAAGTTCCCGGAGTAAAGATGAACCCGAACAGCGATGTTTCGGGATATGCGTACAAGTATGTAATCCCGATTAACTCCGAGGGCGGCAAAGCGGAGATCTGCTTTAACGACGGAAATAATAACTGGGATAACAACGGCGAGAAAAACTATTCCGTGACCGAGGGCGCGTATGGTATCAAAAACGGAAGTGTGACGCAGATAACAGGGTGAAATATTGTTATGTATTGACAAAAAAACACTCTGAGTTTTATAATTTTATTATCAATCAATGACAGGAGAGGTATTATGAAAAAACTATTGTCAACCATTATTGCATCAAGCATGATCTTATCGGCTTCGGCATCTGCATTAACAGCGAGTGCCGATCAGACCAATGTCAGGACAAGCGGCGCATGTACAGAAAACATGAAAAGCTTCGGCGACGACGATTTTGAATTTGACGGAATGTCTATCAATTCGTACAAGGGCAGCGACGAGGTGATCTATATCCCCGAAACTATAGGAAGCCGGCAGGTGCAGAGTCTGGGGCTGTATGCTTTCAAAGGCTGTTCTGCCCGTGAGATACATGTTCCCGATTCGGTGCAGATCATCTGCGCATGGGCGTTCAGCGGGTGCAGTAAACTTGAAACCGTTACGCTCCCCGAGAACATGGATCAGCTTCAGCTTGCGTCATTTGAGAACTGTACATCGCTGAAATCTGTCAACCTTCCGAGTAATATTGATACTATAGATCTTGATATGTTCAAGGGCTGTACTTCATTGGAATCTATACATATTCCGGACGGTAATATTCAGTCGATCAAGTCATCAGGTTTCGCCGGCTGTAAATCGCTGAAAGATGTTTATATTCCGCAGTCGCTCACATTAATAGGTCCTATGGCTTTTATGGCATGCAGTTCTCTGGAGGAGATCAAGCTTTCCGATAACACGGAGTATATAGGCTATTGGGCATTTTCGAACTGTACTTCACTTAAAAAGATCAATCTCCCCGCAAGCGTAACAACTATAGAAGAAGATGCATTCGATAATTGCCCCGATCTTGTTATCTACGGTGAAAAGGGTTCTTATGCCGAACAGTATGCACATGACAACAGGATTAAATTCTTTGACGGTACGGATCTGTACGATCCGAGCAAAGACGATGACGGAGACAAAGAATATGACCCCGATTTCAATTATGTTGTGAATGATGACGGCACCGCAACGATTACGGGAGCTAAGCATATCAAAACAGAAGTAACGATCCCGAGAGTTATCAACGGACATAAGGTAACGGGTATAGGCGAAGCCACATTCGCAAATTACGAAACGCTTCATTCTGTTGCGAAAAATGTGATCGTCCCCGAGGGAGTTACTCATATCGATAAAAGCGCATTTGAGAACTGCTATTTCCTTGAGAATATACAGCTTCCCGTGAGCCTGGAGAGTATAGGAGAAAACGCATTTACAAACTGTACTCAGCTTGTCATACACTGCAAGACGGATTCATACGCCGAAGCTTATGCTAAGGCTAATAATATCAACTACTCCAATGACTTGCTTCAGGATACCGAAACCGATACTGATACCGATACAGAAAGTGATACCGACACCGAAAAAGAGTTTTCCGAAGAATATGAGTATGTAGTAAACGGGGATAACTCCGTTACAATTACCAAGAATAAGAAAACCGACGAAACAGAGATCGTGATTCCCGATACGATAAATAATCACCCCGTTACGGGTATAGGCGAGGGCGCTTTTGTCAGTGAAGATACTGCTTCCGTTCTTACAAAAGTTGTTATTCCCGAGGGTGTAACTCATATTGACGACAGAGCCTTTGAGCATTGTACTTTCTTATCATCTGTCACATTCCCTTCAACGCTTAAAACAATAGGCGACGACGCATTTTATGTTGTACAAAACCTTGAAGAAGTAGTTTTGCCGGAAGGATTGAAAACCATAGGCAAGAACAACTTCACCACCGCAGGTTTCTTCCTTCAGGCAGATATGCCTTACAGCCTGGAGAGCATCGGCGAGGGTTCATTTACAAGCAACGGTGCTGTTACAATGAACGTATATAAAGACTCGGTGGCAGAAAAATATGCGGCGGACAACGGAATTGCAAGTATATATAAAATGGGCGAACCGCCGCAGAAAGAAGAACAAATGATCGGCGACGTCAACGGCGACAAAAAAGTTACGGCTTCCGACAGTCTGATGATACAGCGTTATGTTGTTAAGCTGATAACTTTCAGTGACGAACAGATCGCTATTGCAGATGTTAATCAGGACAGTAAGGCAGACAGCCGTGACAGCCTTGAAATCCTGAGATATACAATAGGAATGAGCAAAAATAAAAGAATAGGTCAGAACATAGTGGGTTAAAAACTTCGAATTTCAGACTTGTTCCATACTTTATAAATGATATGTACTCCGTGCAAGAAATTGTGCGGAGTTTTTTTCAAAAAACTGTTGACAAACTGAAAAGATGGTGATATAATTAAAACATCATAAACCTATCGACACAGTAGGTTATAACAAAGGGTGAGATCATGAACAGCGAACAGCGTTACAAACACAGACGATGTTGATATTAATTTGTGTTAAACCATCTGATTACGAATATAATAGAAAGAAACAAAAGCTTAAGGAGTGTTTATTATGGCAAAGATATACGGAAGCGTACTGGAGCTTATCGGCTCGACACCGCTTGTAGAACTTAAAAACTATGAGAAGAATAATTCCCTCGAAGCAACAATAGCAGGCAAGGTTGAGTTTTTCAATCCTGCGGGAAGCGTAAAGGACAGAATTGCAAAGGCTATGCTTGACGATGCAGAGACAAAAGGCGTGATAAAGCCGGGCGCAGTAATCATTGAACCTACATCGGGCAATACGGGTATCGGACTTGCGGCTGCAGCTGCTGCAAGAGGTTATCAGGCTATTCTTACAATGCCCGAGACCATGAGCGTAGAGAGAAGGAATCTTCTTAAAGCATACGGAGCAAAGATAGTACTTACGGACGGTTCTCAGGGAATGAAAGGCGCTATCGCAAAAGCAGAGGAGCTTGCATCAAAGACAGAGAACAGCTTTATTCCCGGACAGTTTGTGAATCCCGCTAACCCTGCAATGCACAAGGCTACAACGGGTCCCGAGATCTGGAACGATACGGACGGTAAGGTCGATATATTTGTAGCCGGAGTAGGAACAGGCGGAACGCTTTCTGGCGTTGGAGAATACCTTAAATCGCAGAACCCCGATGTAAAGATCGTCGCAGTAGAGCCTGCAGCATCTCCGGTGCTTTCAAAGGGTACTCCGGGACCTCACAAGATACAGGGTATAGGCGCAGGTTTTGTTCCCGATACACTCAACACGGGCATATATGACGAGATTATAACGATCGAAAACGAAGAAGCCTTCAAGGCAGGCAGAGAACTTGCAAGAACAGAAGGACTGCTTGTAGGCATATCATCGGGCGCTGCGGTTGCCGCTGCAACAAAGCTTGCAAAGCGTCCCGAGAATAAAGGCAAACTCATTGTGGCACTTTTGCCCGACACAGGCGAGCGTTATCTCTCGACAGCTATGTTTGCAGAATAAATAAAACAAAAAATAAAGCCATAGGGATCAAGTTCCTTATGGCTTTTCCGTTAAACAAGGAGCTAAGCTCCAACAAGCTCGCTTGATTGGAGCGAGCGACGACGTCAACAAACGTCGTGGAGCTTTAGCTCCTCCGG
>CADBRK010000220.1 GCA_902797065.1 uncultured Ruminococcus sp. | reverse complement strand
TTAGCTCGCTGATACTGTACAGGTTGCTGTACTTGAACGAGAAGCCCCCGCCGAGAAGCTCAGCGTAGGCGGCGGGAGTATGTCACTATGGTAACATCAATTATATTTCTAATTGACAAAAAATACAATTAATGTTAGTATAATAATATACATTTTAAATTTAGAATGGAGCAGATAAACATGAATGTCAGATTTTTCAAACGTGCAATTTCATTTTTTACCACCGCTGCACTTATGGCATCAATGGTGTGTTCGGGTACAACTGCAAATGCGGAAAGCGGTACTTTTATAGACTACACCTTTACCGGTGCAAATGCGTCTGATGCAGGTTACGCAGAAGGTATTATTCTTGTTACAGCCGATGTTTCGGGAACATATGATCTCTATTGGGCCGATGACGAGAAAGCGCTCGACGGTTATTACCCTATTGCTTCAATAGAGGTTAAAGCCGGTAAGCACCAGATTGTCCAGATGGGGGATCACACTGCTATTCCCGCAAACGCCACAAAAATTATTGCGACAAAAGGTTCAAAAAATGTTTCCTCTGCCAAAGCTGTTTATTCCGTTCCGCTCAGCAAGCAGCTGAGTTCGGCAAGCGGAGATCTGCTGTACACCTTTAATTCATACTCCGACGTGCATATCGACAAGAAAGGCTACTACAAAAAGGCAGAGGAACATCTTGCCGAAGCGTTTGAGTTCGGAGTATTAAAGAATACTGATTTTATTGTGTCCTCGGGCGATATGGTCACAAATAAATCCGGTCCGGACGATGAATGGACTACATATGAGAAAATACTCAGCAAAAGCAATTATGTAAACCCTGTCTGGGAGTGTACAGGCAACCACGATACACGCTGCGGTGTGGAGAGCGGTCTGAAATCATTTGTACGCGCTACGGGTACAGACAGCACAAAAGCAAACATTGACAAAAACAAACCGTATTACTATATGATCGAACAAAACACAGGCGATCTGTTCATCTTTATGGCTCTCGAAAACAAATCAAATCCGAGCAAATATGATGAATTTTCTGATGAACAATTAGCATGGGTAACCAATCTTCTCGAAACTTATTACAATAGCGGTGTTAATGTTTTTCTGGTCGAGCATTCTCCTATAAGCGGATTTGGCGCCGGTGACAGAATGAGTGATCCGTATTACAAGGCAATGCTCAGCGAGAAGTTTTCTTCCACGGTTAAGTTTAAGAATATTCTAAAAAAATATAAGAATATGATATTCATGTCGGGTCATACGCATGAAGATTTTGAAATGGGTTACAACTATTCAAACGAGAATAATAATGCATGCCATATGATCCATAATCCTGCTGTTGCAGGTTCCACAAAGGAGAAGGACGATAGCTCGCTTGATTATAACAAAGGCTATGGTTTCAACTCTCAGGGTTACTATGTAGAAACATATCAAAATAGGATCATTTTCTACGGCGCTAATCTTACCGATAAGCTTATTTATCCGCAATACTCTTACATCATGGAAGGCTCACGCAATACTCCGGCTGTAAGCTCGGGAACGGATGATATTACACTGAGCGGTGAGACGGTTCCGGCCGAAGATAAATTGTCAGAGGTATCAAGTGTTTTATCAAGCTACTATAAGTATGCATCATACGATCAGTATCAGGCACTTAAAAAGCTTTATTTTCAATATAGAGACGACAGCACCTCAGACAAAAATGTTATTGCAAAATTTGATGAAAAAATAGCCGAGTTAAAAGCTATTGCCGGAAAGTCGGATACTACCGTAACGTACTCGATCGGAAACAAGTATTATTTTGAAAATACAAAATCATGGAGCAAGGTCTATGCATACGCTTGGGACGACTCAGCAAAAAATGCCGAATGGCCGGGAGTAATGCTCAAACCTATAGGCACTTCAAACGGAAAGCATTTATACTGCATTGAGTTTGAAAGAAACGGACAGTATAAAAACATTATCTTTACCGACGGAGACCATCAGACAGTGGATATTGCACTCGGCCAGTATTCCGATAATGCTTTCCGCATTAACGGTAAAGACTCAAAAGGAAAGTACACTGTTGAAAACTTCAAATATGATAACGGCACAAGTACCGGTTCAGACAGTGACACCGGTTCGGATACCGATACAGAAACAGTAACCGTTTCCGAAGAGTATGCTCTTCTTTATTATATTGAGGGCGAGCACGACTGGAGTACCATGGATGCCTGGTTTATACCAAAAAGTGACGGTACATATCGCTATGCCTATACGGCAACCGATGACTGCAAGATCAGCTTCAGCGTTTATGACAAAACAAAAAAAGTATATCTGAGTCTTCCCGAAAGTCTGAAAGTAAATTATGAAGAAGGCAAGACTTTTGAGTCTGATCTGAAGAGTCAGTCATCGAGAGGAAGAAGTCTGACAATCAGGGAACTTACAAAAGATAATACAGTAAGTATTATTTTTGATCCCAAATCACAAAAGATCATTGCTTCGTGTAACGCTGATGAAGCTGACACAGGAACCATAACCTGGAAAAACTATGATGGTACGATACTCAGAACAGACGAAAATATCCCTTACGGTACAATACCCGCGTATAATGGTGATACTCCGACAAGAGAAGGTGACGCACAGTATACCTACACATTCTCGGAATGGAGCCCTGAAGTTTCCGAAGTGAATGGTGATGTCGAATATACAGCGGTGTTTATACAAATCCTCAAAGCATATACGGTTACTTGGGTCAATGAAGATGGTTCTATTCTTGAAAAAGACGAAAACGTCCCTTATGGAACAACTCCGACTTATGACGGTGAAACACCGACAAAACAGGCAGATGCGCAGTTTAGTTATACATTCGACCATTGGGATAAAAAACTTGTTCCGGTAACGGAAGACACAGTTTACACTGCAGTATATACCGAAACAAATAATAAGTTTACTGTTACTTTTGAAACAGACGGCGGCAGCACGGTCAAAACACAATCTGTTGAAAACAATAAATGTGCGCTTAAGCCGGAGAACCCGACAAAGGACGGCTATACATTTATAGACTGGTTCAACGGTAACGAGAAGTATGATTTCAATACTCCTGTTACTGCCAATATTACTCTTACCGCAAAGTGGGAGAAAGAAACTGTATCCGACACCGAACCCGAAACCGATTCGGAAACAAACACCGAACAGACAGATACATCCTCGGATAATACCGATACAAATTTCGACAATACAGATACAGTCACGGATAGTACCGACACAAACACCGATCAGACAGATACATCCTCGGATAATACCGATACAAGTTTCGATCAGACAGATACAACGTCGGATAATACCGATACAAACACCGAACAGACAGATACAGCTTCGGATAATACCGACACAAACACCGAACAGACAGATACAGCTTCGGATAATACCGACACAAACACCGATCAGACAGATACAGCGTCGGATAATACCGACACAAACACCGATCAGACAGATACAGCGTCGGATAATACCGATACAAGTTCCGATCAGACAGATACAGTGTCGGATAATACCGACACAAACACTGATCAGACAGACACAGCCTCGGATAATACCGACACAAGTTCCGACAGTACCGATACAAATTCCGAAAAAGGCGATACGGATACCCCCGATAAGCCCGACAAGGGAATCTTCGGTGATGTTGACGGCGACGGAAAAGTATCCGCTAAGGACAGCATGCTGATTCAGCGGTATACAATAAATCTGAAGAAGCTTACCGAAAATCAGCTTTTAGCTGCGGATGTAAACTTTGACGGCAAGGTCACGAGCAAAGATGCACTTGAAATTCTGAGATATACCATAAATCTTTCCAAGAATGACAAGATCGGAAATAAGATAGCGTAACAAAAAAGCACTGAGCATGAGAAATTCTTGCTTAGTGCTTTTTCAATAATAAGAAAACTCTACAGAGCGTAGATTGACGATAAACAGCATTTATTCTATAATATATACATGGAATTCCACAACGAGTATCAGAGGTGATTATTATGGATCAGGTCAAGACAGGAGAGATCATACGACGTTTGAGAACAGACAACGGATATACGCAAAAACAACTTGCCGAACGTCTGAATGTCAGCGATAAAGCTGTTTCAAAATGGGAATGCGGTAACGGCTGTCCCGACGTTTCACTGCTTTCCCGGCTGGCAGATATTCTAGGTACGGATATTCAGGTCTTGTTATCCGGAGAACTAAAAACAAATGAAAGTGAGAGAGGAACGATGAAGAATCTAAAAATTTATGTATGTAGGAAATGCGGAAATATCATAACCGCAGCGTCTAAAGCAACGGTTTCCTGCTGCGGCAGTAAGCTGCTGCCTACAGAAGCGAAAACAGACGAAAACAGCGATATGTTAAAAGTACAAGATCTGCGTACAGAGTGGTATATCACATCCGAACATGAGATGACAAAAGAGCATTATATTTCATTTGTAGCATATATCTGCGACAACAGTGTAATGATGTTCAAACAATATCCGGAATGGAACATTGACTTTACTTTGCCAAAATACCGAAAGGGAACACTTGCGTGTTATTGTACAAAATGCGGAATGTTTCATCAAAAAATTAAATAATGTTCGCATGGGCGAATCTGTATCTGCCTGACAGAAGAAATCTGTTTTCTTTATTCGGCTTGCCTTGCGAGCAAACCCGGGATACTCTATAAGCACTCGATTTTTTGTCGGGTGCTTTTTTTACCGTTGGCGTTATTTTGGATAGATGCAGTGGTGCCTTAGATATTATTAGTGAATAATTCCCTACAACAACGAATTGCAGGAAAACCCGCATTTTATGCGGGTTTTATTAAACTCAAATCCTCTGAAATTTCAT
>CADBRK010000219.1 GCA_902797065.1 uncultured Ruminococcus sp. | reverse complement strand
GCGGACGCGCCCAGATAGCTTGCATATATGCACCCTACGATCAGCATCAGCTGCATACATACGCCGAAGTTTACGCCGAAGTCCTTGAAATCGGGAAGTTCATTCGGCTGCGCTCCTCCCGAAACAGATGTCGGAACGGACGACAGCATATCGGCGACAAATTCCGGCAGTCCTGCATACAGCAGATTTGTAAACATAACTACTATCAGTATGAACAGACACACAGAGATCAGAGTCCATACGATGAAATTTCTTCGTCTTGATTTGAGGTCATACGACAGCAGCGGCGCAGACAAGTACTCATTCATAAGAAACACCTCCGTTTTCCTGTTCGAGCTTTTTCTCATAATATCTTACAAGCGCATCTCCGAGCGACGGCAGTGTTATCTGCAGGTCGTCGAGATTGTAATGAGTAAGAGCTTCCACAAGGTCGTTGATGTCCTTCTTGTAGAGGAAAGATATATATCCGTTTTCCTCGGTGATCTCCGTAATATTGAACAGCGTGTAAAGTGCGGTAAGGTCATCGTTTGTCTTTACGCTTACACGCCTTGTGTCGCTTTTCATGAGAACCTTTTTCTCGGATATTTCAAGCAGTGAGCCTTTCCTCATAATTGCGATCCTCGAGCATATCTGCTGCAGAAGGTCTATATTCCTGTCGCTAATAACTACGGTAACGCCCGCTTTGTTGAGGTCGAGCAGATAATGCGCTAGCTTGTTTTTTGTGTCGCTGTCGAGAGCGACAAACGCATTGTCCATGATGACCAGTTCGGGATTGCCCATAAGCGCAATAACGATAGCTACCTTCTTCCTGCACGACATGGGCAGACTGCCGATACGCTTGTTTTTATCTACGCTGAAATGCTTGCAAAGCGACATTACGGCTTCGTGATCTTTGACTCCTTTGAGCTTTTCGGCGGTACGGATAACGTCTATCGCCTTCATTGTTTCACAGTACACGGGATTGGACGGCATAAAGCCAATTTTACGCTTCCTTGATGTATCCTGCGAATATGATTTTTGTCCGAATATCGTTACGGTGCCGTTCGTCGGGCGGATAAAATCCATGATTATATTTATTATGGTACTCTTTCCGCTCTTTTTTGGTCCTGCTATGCCGAAGAAGTCTCCTCTGTTGACAGCAAAAGACGTATCTCCCAAAGCAGGCTTTTTTGTATAGTATTTTGAAACCTTGTCAAGGGTTATTACAGCCACACAAAACTCCCCTTCATATAAATCGTAATCTTTCTTTCCTTTAATGACGCAAATGTAATAGGCGTCTATTTCTATTTTATCATATTTTTCCATTTATTCAATACATATATGCGAAAAAGTTTTTTATTTTACAATGAAAAAATTGTGAACCTGTGCGTACTTAACAGATGATGAAAAAATTGCAAAAATAAAGCCTGAAAAAATACAGATAATATATTTGAAAAGACGAAATTTTGAAATTTACAAATTTGTAATATCATTCGGCTTTACAAATTCAGATTTATCTTGTATCATTACAATGTATCGGAATATCATCGGTATATTCCTAAAGGGTTATTTATTTTATATTTTTATTATGACCTGTTATCCTATAAGAATGACAGTGATTTGCGAAAGGGTACGCCTTGCCGCTTCACACTGACAGATCGCAGAAGGGAGGTTATAATAATTCAATTTACGGATAAAGAAGGAAAAGAAATGAGAAAAGATGAACTGAAAGAAAACAGCATAGACTTATCCTCAGACGCCGAAGAAAAAGATGCAGGATCAAAATTCTCTGCGTTTTTCTCTAAGTTTACCGCTAAGGACGATGACAGCCGGGAGGAAAAGCCTGAGAAGAAAGTCCCGGTATTTATCCCCGTTGTGATAATTGCGGCAGTCCTGACGGCAGGCGTTGTTGTGTCAAGCGTTACTCTCGGCGTGTTTAAATCCGAGAAGCACGATGCATTTATTGCGTCCGAGCAGAGTAACGTTACCCTCAAAAGCCCTTCGGGTATGTTTTTGGAGGGCATTTCCGTACAGGGTATCGAGCTGGGCGGAAAGAGTATGAAACAGGCGCAGGATCTTCTCTGTATCGAGGAATCACAGATGATCCCGGAGATAAACTTTACTCTCAACTGTCACGACAAGATAGTTTACCTCACGGAAGATGATCTCGATTTCGAGTTCGACACGATCAAAAAGCTCAACGAAGCATACGATTACAGCGAATATATGCGCGATATTCTTGCAAAGGAAGACCGCACGTCGCTGAAGTCCGAAGAAAAGATGGACTTTACCATTACAATGACCTTTAACGAGGATTCGATCGCAGAAGCCGCAAAACAAGTAGCCGAGAAGGTAAATGTTGACGTTCAGGACGCGCGTGTGACGGAGATCCACACGGAGGCTGTCAATGCCGATGAGATGTTCTCGTTTGCGGACGGCGTTGTGGGTTACGACGTTGATATTGACGATCTTACAACACAGATCGCAACTCTTATCAAAAACGAAAACTATACCGCCGACATCATCGGCGAGATGACCGAGATCGAACCGACTATCACTCTTGAAAATCTCAAGAAGAACCTTGTTCTGATCTCACAGTATGAGACGTGGTCGGGCAACACATGGGCGGGCAACATGAACATGATGACCGCTATGGAGTCTATGAACGGTTCGATAATCAGGAACGGAGAGACATTCTCGTTCAACGAGCACACCGGCAACAGCAACCTTGCAGAGAATGGCTACTACGCTGCGGGCGTTATCGTCAACGGCAGATCGGCAGACGGAATAGGCGGCGGTATCTGCCAGGCAGCAACAACGATCTACAATGCAGCTATCAGAGCAGATATGACCGTGGTATCGAGAGAACCGCACACATGGCCGTCGGTTTATGTTCCCGTGGGAATAGACTCCGCTATCGATTACGGCAACATTGATATGGCGTTCAAGAACGAGACCGGTCACGATGTGTATCTTATATGCTATATGGACGGCGCACAGCTCAACGCATTCATATACGGCTACAAGCCTACGGAATATGACGAGATAGTTGTATCGTCGTGGTTCACGGGTTCGACCGGTACGGGCTTCGGCGCAGCTGCATGCCGCAACTACTACAAGGGTGAGGAGCTTGTTAAAACTGAGGATCTTCCTGCGTCGTATTACAGTAACGGCGGCGGCACGAGCTATTCGTATGACGAACCGCTTTCGGGGTATGTTTACAAAAGAGTTTTCACCGATCAGCAGGCAGTTGACGGCAAGACCGTTTATGAGATAACGACTTCGGATGAATCGGACGAAACCGAGGAGACCGAAGAGACCGAAGACAGCGCAGAGTAAAAGAATTTTAAGAAGTCCGGGGTTCAAAGTTGGCGGTTCAGACTGTTTTCTTTGAACTTTGGACTTTTGACGTAAAAAAAATAAAAAAACTGTTGACAAATCATTCAAGGCTTGCTATAATATTAAAGCAGTCGAAAATAATATATGCGGATGTAGCTCATCTGGTAG
>CADBRK010000218.1 GCA_902797065.1 uncultured Ruminococcus sp. | reverse complement strand
CTTCCTGCCGTGATAAGGTTCAGGATTACGCAGACAAGTTCGGCGTAGAGTTCTTCCCCGGTGAGAAGCCGTGGGGCGTTAAGGCTGACATCTGCATGCCTTGCGCTACTCAGAACGAAGTTGGTATGGCAGAGGCTGAGAAGATCGTTGCTAACGGCGTTAAATACTACATCGAAGTTGCTAACATGCCGACATCAAACGAGGCAGTTGCATACTTCAAGGCTAACGGCGTAAAGGTTGCTCCGTCAAAGGCAGTTAACGCAGGCGGCGTTGCAGTTTCCGGTCTTGAAATGTCTCAGAACTCCATGCGTTACAACTGGACAGCAGAAGAAGTTGACGCTAAGCTTAAGCTCATCATGACAAACATCTTCAATGCTTCTATCGAGGCTTCAAACAAGTACGGTCTCGGCGACGACCTCGTAGCAGGCGCTAACATCGCAGGCTTCATCAAGGTTGCAGAGGCTATGAAGGCACAGGGCTGCGTTTAATAACAACGGCATATTATTAATATAATATTCTTGTCATACCTCTTGCCGCAGGGCAGGAGGTATGAATTTCTATTATGGGAAAATTTGATAAATTTTATTATTTGTATGGTTACAAAATATAAATAATTATATTTTCTCTTGACAATACGCATAATTTAATATACAATAATATCAAGGAGATGAAAGCATGAACGATGAATTTGCAGCAGATCTTATCGTACTTCTCGATGACGACGGAGAGGAACATTCCTTTGAAATTCTCGATACGATCGAGCATAACGATAAGACTTATTATGCATTGTATCCGCTGATCGACGACCCGCAGGCTAAAGTCGACGACGACGGAGAGTATTATATCTTTGAGGTAGTTGAGGAGGACGGCGAGGAACAGCTTGCCGAGGTTGACGACGACCAGCTTCTTGATGAGCTTGACGAGATATTCACGGAACGGTTTGAGTCTTTGTATGACGACTCGGACGAATAATTATAATTTGTAAAATACCTGCTTAATGCGTGTATGTGCTCAATTATAACCCTACAATTTTTATTTGGGAGCCGGACTCTTGACGTGGACTGCAGACCTCCCGCTTCGGCGGACGAAGGGAGCGAGAGACGTTGAGGAGGCACCCACCTGTCGCTCAGTAGGCAGGTTATGTACGGGCACCTACGGTTAAGCGGGTTTTTTTATGGCTTTTTCTCCGGGTATCGGACAGATACTTTGGAGATTTTTTTGCAATAATATGTTTATCCGCCGCAATGCTTCCTATACTTTTCTTGTAATGTTGTTGAAAAAGCAGGAGGTATTGCAAGATGCATGAAGTAATACGCAGGAGCTTTTATAATGTCAATCGGGTATCGGCTGGCAAACTGATCTTCAAGGCTGTGACTTGTGCGTTTATAATATGCGCTGTTCTGAGTATGACGAGCTTTTCGGCGCAGTCGGAGTCTATTTCCGAAAGTATACTCAGGGTTCATATAATCGCAAATTCGGACTCGGAAAAAGATCAGTCGCTGAAGCTTAAAGTCCGTGATATGGTACAGAAGCTGTGCTATAATATATACAGTGAAAACGATACCGGCACGCTTGAACAGGCGGAAGCAGTGATTTCCGACAATCTCGGGTATATAGAAGAATGTGTGCAACAAGAAGTATATGCGCAGGGGTTTGATTACACGGCAAGCGCAGAGCTTGTTAATATGTATTTTACAAACAGAACTTACGGCGATATTACTCTTCCTGCAGGGTATTACGACGCAGTAAGAATAGTACTCGGCGAGGGGAAAGGGCATAACTGGTGGTGCGTGATGTTCCCGCCGATATGTATCGGCGCAGCAGAGAACAAAGCGGAAATATCCGACGTCCTCAATGAAAAGCAAACCGATACCGTGACGAACGGTTCTTATGTATATAAATTCAAGATCTATGAAATATATTGCGATCTATCTGAAAAACTGAACGGGAAGTGATTGAATGTTACGAATAGTACAGGGGCGCAGCGGAACGGGTAAGACAAAATATGTATGTGAATTGCTCGCCGATCTTGCGCGAAAGGGGAATACCAAGCTTTTGTATCTGATACCCGAACAAAGCTCGTTTGAGAGTGAAAAGCTGTTCCTCAGAATGCTGGGGCCTAAGCTTTGCTCCAACGTAAGCGTAATGTCGTTTACACGTCTTTACGATATGGTTATGAGAAACACGGGCGGCTTTTCGGGAACTGCGATCGACGACGGAGTCAAGCGTGTCATGATGTCGCTGGCGCTTGAGGACTGTCGGGACGAGCTGGAGCTGTACGGAAAACAGGCGATGAAGCCGCAGTTTACCGAACTTATGCTTACAGCCGTAAGAGAGTTCAAAACTTGCGGTGTGAGTACGGACTTGCTCAGGGAGAACGCCGCAAAAAACAGCGGTACGGAGCTTGGGAGAAAGCTTTCCGAGCTTGCGCTTATCACCGATCTGTACAACGCTTATGTGAATCAGAGCTATATTGACCCGCTTGACAACAACGCGCGTCTTGAAAAGCGTCTGACCGAGGTAAAGTTCTTTGAAGGCTTTACGATTGTAATGGACGGGTTTACGGGCTTTACCGCATCCGAGATAAATATTATCAAACTGCTTATGGAACAGGCAGATGATTTTTATGTTACGCTCGGAATGGGCGCAGACGACGGCGCGGAGAGCTTATTTTCGGACATTAGCAGAATGAAGGAGAAGCTTTTCCGGATCGCAGACGACGCAGGACAAAAGATACGCTACGAGCAGAAATTCGATATGAATTACCGCATAAAATCGAAGGGTATCGCCGCCGTCGAGAGAGGTATATACAGAAATACGCCTGTTGAACCGGAGAGCGATCACGAAGGTGTCACCGCTGCCGGGTTGACCGATATTTTTGACGAATG
>CADBRK010000217.1 GCA_902797065.1 uncultured Ruminococcus sp. | reverse complement strand
TGATCTTCGCTCCAGCCCTCGGGGTCGGTTTTTTCGAGATCAACGATCATGCCTCTGTTTCCGTTTACGCCTGCTGCCTTTGCGTAAATATCAACTGTTTCTCTTCCTTTTTTGCCGTTGTAAACATAATATGTATAGTATTTATTTACGAGATCTCCCTCAACAGTCGCAGACCAGACTCCGTTGGTCGGGTCGTAGGTCATCTCGTGAACGGACATATACTTGCTGCTGTCCTCCTCGGCGCTGCCCTTCGCATAGAGCAAAACCTGAACCTTTGTTGCGGTAGGCGACCACACCTTAAAGGTTGAAGCCTCCTGCGTATATGTCACACCCAAGTCATTGCCTGTATAAGCAAGCTTATCCAATTCTGCCACTGAACTTTCCTCCACATCAGTTGTTGATTCTTCCGTATCGGTCTGTTCCTCTCCGTCTTCTCCGTCTTCTCCGACTGTTTCGTCATCAGCCGCAGTGATGTCATCGTTATCTTCCGCCGCAGTTATATCCTCGTTCGGGATCTCTTCGGGAAATACATCTTCATCGGGAGTTATATCCTCGGGTTCCTCATCCCCGAAAACCGTCTCCTCTTCGGAAAATACTTCTTCATCTTCGTCGTAAGTTTCGGAATAAGCGGGGATCACCGCACAAACCGAAGAAAGTGTCATTGTCAAAAAGGCAAGAGTACCGCAAATAAATTTCTTTCCTTTATCGTTTATCACCTTGGTGCCTCCTAATAAAAAAATCCGTATATACATTGATTATAACCTATTCAAAGGAATTTAGCAACCGTTAAGGCGATTATGATAAGTTACAATAAATTAACACAAATTAATGCGTTTTTGTAATTATAATTATAAGATAAAAGTAATTGATTTTTACAATCTATATTTATGCAAGTTGCCAGTTTGACAATTACTATTTTATCATTTTTTCGGTAATTTTTCAATTATTCTGACGGATTTATCCGTTATTAAATCTTAACAAACTTTTAACCTTTTTTTTGAACATTTTGCTGTTTTATAATTTCCCATTCCCGCATATTGATATATAAGGAAACGGCAGCCCGGAACATCAGACTGCCATACGGTATTATTATCCTTTTGTAAACTCACCGATACATTTTGCGCAGATACACTTTCCGTTCTTTTGTGTAAGGTCGTCCTCGCTTCCGCAGAAAACGCATACCGGAATATATCTCTTGATGAAAAAGCCCTCGTCGTCATAGAATATCTCGAGCGGTGTTCCGGGTTCAAGATCAAATTCTTTCCTGAGCTTCACCGGGATAACTATTCTGCCCAAATTGTCTATCTTACAAATCTCGCCTGTTTTTTTCATTCTGACAATCTCCTTCTTAAAAACATGACAACTGCAACGCATATCAACCCAACGGCGCATTACATTACAAAATACCACATATATTATCATTCGCCAACATTTCTTGACATATGTATTTCTGGCATTTTCTGCCATTAACAAGATTATATACCATTTTCGGAGAGTTGTCAACACTTTTTTACATTTTTTGAGGTGATTTTTATGCTGCCATACATCTGGGGCGCAATGATAATAATCAGCGTCGTCTTTTCCGTTCTGAACAACACGCAGGAACAGCTGAATGCTGCCGTACTCGACTCGGCGGGCGAAGCTGTGGAGCTTGTGATCTCCATGTGCGGAACGGTATGTCTCTGGAGCGGGATCATGGAGATAGCCGACAAAAGCGGCGTCACAAAGTTTGTTTCAAAGCTTCTTTCTCCGATAACCGGCAAGCTGTTTCCGTCGCTTGACAAAAAGGGTGATGCGTTCCGTGCAATTAATATGAACATAACCGCAAATCTCTTCGGGTTGGGCAACGCTGCAACGCCGCTCGGAATAAAGGCAATGCAATGCTTACAGAAAGAAAACGTTTCGTCATGCGCAAGCAGAGATATGATAATGCTTGTGATACTGAACACCACGTCGGTGCAGCTTATCCCGACAATGATACTGTCGCTGCTTCAGTCCGCAGGGTGCAGCGACCCTTCGGGTATTATACCGTTTACATGGGCGGCGTCGGTGACGGGTCTTGTGTGCGGAGTAATAAGCGTAATGATCTTCACAAAACGGGAGGGTAAATTATGTACGCGTCGATGATAATCCCGGCAGTAATGCTTCTGATAATATCCGTGGGGCTTATACAAAGGCAGCCTGTATTTACACTTTTCTGTGACGGCGCAAAAGAGGGACTTCACACCATGTACTCGATAGCCCCGTCTCTTATCGGGCTTATCACAGCCATAGGAATGTTCAAGGCAAGCGGCGTTCTTGATTTTTTGACATCTTTGCTGTTGCCTGTAACTGCGCTCGCAGACATACCCGAACAGGTGACGCCGCTGTTTTTCCTGAAGCCGATCAGCGGCAGCGGCTCTTTGGCTATACTCAACAATATCATAAACGAGAACGGCGCAGACTCGATAGTAACAAAGATCGCCTCCGTAATGACAGGCTCGACCGAAACAACATTCTACTGTATTGCGGTATATTACGGGGCTGTACGCATAAACAAAACAGGCTGTACCATACCGTGCGCGCTGATCGGAGATTTCGCAGGTATGATGACAGCCATAATACTCACATCACGTTTCGGATAGACATAAAATCAACAGAATTCAATAAAAAGGCTTGATAATTTTGTTGACTTATAGTAAAATAATAATCAAATTGAAAGTAAAATACAGCGGAGGTGTACAACATGAAAGAAGTTAAAAAAATCTGTCTGCCCAACAGACTTAAAACAATTCTTATTATGATCCCCATATTTGCCGCAGTGTATGTGATCGGTCTGATCGCATTCTTTTTCGACGATGACATCGACGATCCCGACAAAGAATTCCCGATATACGCTGTAATACTGCTGATTATAATGATCATAATCTTTGGTGTTATCTTTTACGAAATAGCGATCAAGCCGCACATAAAGTTCAACAAGCGTCTGAAATACTTTAACCGTAACAATATGACGCAGTATATCATAAGCGACTTCCGGAAGGGCATCAGAATGTTCAACAACAATGTTATCGTCGGAGAACATTGTCTTATCGGCAAGCGTGAGGGCTTGATAGTATTCTACAACGAGATTCAAAGCTTCTATTGTTTTGTGAAAAGAGATGTCAGCGAAGAGGGTCACGTATCGGTGAGCAAAAGTCTGAAGATAGTCGGCGGCGGCAAGGAATATCTGCTTTGCGATGTCAGCGACTGGAGCATTTCCGAACCGGAATACATTCAGCTGTGCGCTTTCCTCAAAATCAAAAATCCGAGTATAGTTATAAAATGATTTAAGCGGTACAAGAGAACAAAACTCCTGTACCGCATTTTTTTGACTATTAAAGCAGATGAGAAATTATCTCGCTGTGATCCATACTTGAAAGATAAGCCGGCGGAACGTCAAATACCGTCTTACAGCCGCTTGCGCCCTCCTGTGAGAATCTG
>CADBRK010000216.1 GCA_902797065.1 uncultured Ruminococcus sp. | reverse complement strand
GGTGTGACAATGGGAAGAATAAACGTACTCGATAAGCACGTAGCCGAGCTTATTGCGGCGGGCGAGGTGGTCGAAAGACCGTCGTCCGTTATCAAGGAACTTGTTGAAAATTCTATAGACTCGGGCGCTACAGCAGTTACCGTAGAGATCCGGTACGGCGGTATCACAATGATGCGTGTCACCGACAACGGCAGCGGTATCATGCGTGACGACGTGCGAAACGCTTTTCTGCGTCACGCCACAAGCAAAGTAAAGGAACAGACCGATCTTGACGCTATTTCCACTCTCGGCTTCAGGGGCGAGGCGCTTGCGTCTATTGCGGCTGTTGCAAAGGTGGAGCTGCTTACAAAATCACGCGAGGAAGAGATAGGCACTCACTACATAATAGAGGGTTGCGACGAGGTGTCTCTTGAAGACGCAGGCTGCCCGAACGGCACTACTTTCGTCGTCAGAGAGCTTTTTTATAATGTCCCCGCCAGAATGAAATTCCTCAAAAAGAATGTTTCCGAGGGTAATGCTGTTGCAGCTGTTGTAGAGAAGATCGCCTTGTCACACAGCGAGGTGGCATTTACACTGATCCGTGACGGCAGACAGACTTTAGTCACATCGGGCGACGGAAATCTGAGAAACTGCATCTATTCCGTTCTGGGCAGAGAATTCACGAATGCGTCGGTGAAGGTCGATTACGAACTCAACGGCATAAAGATAAGCGGGTATGTAACAAAGCCGCAGATAGCAAAACCGACACGTTCGCTGCAGAATTTCTTCATTAACGGAAGATTTGTAAAAAGCCGTACCGCTATGGCGGCACTCGAAGAAGCCTGCAAAGGTATGGTAATGGTAGGGAAATTCCCCGGGTGTGTGCTGTATATTGATCTGGCGTATGAAGCGGTCGATGTTAACGTACACCCGTCAAAGATAGAAGTAAGATTTGTCAACGAAAAGCCGATATTCGAGGCGGTGTATTATGCGGTCAAGTCGGCACTTACAAAAGGAGATACGGTCAAAGAATTAAAGGTTGAAACAAATACTTTGACGGAAAATCTGATCGGCCGAAGTGTTGTGCAGAAGCCGTTTACAATGTCTCGGTACACTGCGGAAAAAATAGAACGTCAGCCGATAGTGCGCCCGTCGCAGAGGGAGTTTATCGACAGACGTGCAGTCAATAATTATACTAATATGCTCGGGGAGATAACTCGGAACAAACCCGATGACAGCGATGCGTCCGAGAATAACGGCAGGCTGATACTCAATGATCCCGGCGGATTTGAGGATGTATATATCCCTCCCATGATCAAGGATAAACTCGAAGAGGTTAAAACAAATGGCAGTTTTGAGATTATCGAAGACGTTATTCCCGATAAAACTCCGAAAGATGAAGAACCTCCGAAAAAAGAGAGAATAACCGAAAACGGCGACAGCATTCGACCCATCATCAAGACCGACAGTGATAAAATAAGATTTGTGGGGGAAGCGTTTAAAACGTATATTATAATTGAAAAAAACGACGAGCTTGTGTTTGTAGATAAGCACGCTTTGCACGAACGTATAATATACGAAAAGCTGAAGAAAGAGCAGGGCAAAAAATTTGCGCAGTATCTGCTTGAACCCGCAGCAGTAAAGCTTACTCGTGCGCAGTGCGCCGCTTTGACGGAAAACGCCGATATGATGTCCGAGGCAGGCTTTGAGATAGAGGAATTTGGTGCGGATACGGTGCTTGTGCGAAGCGCGCCGTCGTTTATAGACGCATTCGACGTTGCCGCCACAGTTGAAGAAATGGCGGATCATATTCTGAACAATCACAAGAACATTGAGTCCGAATATACCGATTGGCTTTATCACAATATAGCATGCCGAAGCGCCGTGAAGGGCGGAGACAAAAGCTCGCCCGAGGAACTTCTGAGTCTGTATTATCAGATGCTCGATGATCCGAATTTAAGATATTGTCCTCACGGAAGGCCGACTTCGATGGAGATCTCAAAATATAAGATAGAAAAACAGTTTGGCAGGGTGTGATAAAATGGAAAGAAAAATTCCCGTCATATGTGTGTCGGGTCCTACTGCGTCGGGAAAAACGGCTCTCGCCGTAAAGCTTGCCAAAAAATACAGCGGCGAGGTTATATCTGCTGATTCCATGCAGATATATGAGGGAATGGATATTGCAACGGCAAAACCGGACGCTGAGGAGATGGGCGGTATTCCGCATTATCTGATAGGCTTCCTGCCGCCGTCTCAGACTTACAGCGTGGCACAGTTTACCGAAGATGCCGCACGAATTATCAAGGATATTGATTCGAGAGGGAAAACGCCGATCCTTGCGGGCGGTACGGGGCTGTATGTGGATTCACTGCTCAATAATATTACATTTTCCGAGAGCAGCGCAGACGAGTTTTTGAGGGAGCAGCTCAGAGAAAAAGCGCAGCGTGAGGGTGCGGAGTCGCTCATAGAGGAACTCAGGCAGTTTGACCCTGAATCGGCTGAAAGAATAGAGCCTAACAATATTAAGCGTGTGATACGTGCGATAGAGATATACCGCACAACGGGCATTACCATGACCGAACACAACATACGTTCGAGGAGTATCGAATCGCCGTATGACGCTGTTAAAATAGGACTCAAAGCAAAAGACAGGCAGTACCTTTATGACAGGATAAATCTGCGTGTAGAACTCATGGTTCAAAAAGGACTTATCGAAGAAGCAAAAGAAGTGCTTTCAAAACCGTGCAGCCCGACGGCGAAGAAGGCGATAGGCTATAAGGAACTTGTTCCGTATCTGAACGGTGAATCTACTCTCAACGAAGCACTTGAAGAACTTAAAAAACAGACCAGACGATATGCGAAGCGCCAGCTTACATGGTTTATGAGAGATAAGAATATACGCTGGTTTGATATAGATACATACGATAATTCCGAAGACTTGTTTGCAGATGTCTGCACTTATATAGATAAGGCAATGCGGAGGTGATGCGTCGGTGGAGAATGAAGAAAGACAGGACAAACCACGAAAAAGATACAGAAAGAAAAGGTTCAGATTTCCGCTCGGCAAGATACTCGGCGTGCTGTTTGTGATGTTCCTGCTGGTGTATATAGTCGTGCTTGTGTATAC
This sequence comes from uncultured Ruminococcus sp., assembly GCA_902797065.1. Taxonomy (GTDB): domain Bacteria; phylum Bacillota; class Clostridia; order Oscillospirales; family Acutalibacteraceae; genus RUG592. The sequence continues at coordinate 8,619 of CADBRK010000216.1, read as the reverse complement.
ATCTAACTTTGCCGTTATGGAAACAGAGCAGGTCACGCACTTTGAGATCAACGATTATCTGGAGGTGAACGCCGTTGCGCTGCGCAGAGAGGAGTATATCTCGAATAACCGCGCAGGTGTTGTGGCGTATAATATAGACGACGGCGAAAAGGTGAACGCAGGCGGCGCTGTTGCAAAGCTTTTTGAGAATACATCAGACGTGGAAAACTGGCAGAGATACAGAAAAATAAACGACGAGCTTAACATGCTGAAACAGCTTGGCGGTACGGGCAGCAATATGTTTGTCGATCTTGATACGGTAGACGCACAGATAAACGCCCAGACGGTAGCTTTCAGAACCTATCTGCAGAGCGGAAGATATAACCTTGCTCAGCAGACAAAACTATCGCTTTTGCAGCTGTATAACGAAAGAGCCGTAATTACGGGAATATCAGCCGATTTTCAGCCGAGAATAACCGAGCTTGAAACGCAGCTGTCATCAATCAACGTGTCAAACGGCATAGGAGAGGTAAAAAGCCAACATTCGGGTGTGTTTGTATCGTATATCGACGGATACGAAAACTCGCTTGATTATGACAGAGCACAGAATATTACATATTCCGATCTGACTTCTATGGCGAAAAAAGACCCGCCCGCAGATGCAGTCGGCAAGGTAATAACAACTCTGAACTGGTATCTGCTGTGCCCGATAACGGGCGAACAGGCGATCACGGTCACGGGCGGCAGCGATAATGTGGAAATCTCTATTCCCAAGGTTATTTCTTACACAATACCCGGTACTATAGTTTCTCTGAATCAGGGTTCCAAAACAGAGGACGGGCTGCTTGTGATACAGTGCGACTATATGGATTCCTCACTTGCAAAGATACGCAATGAGGATATTACCATAAAAACCAATACTTATGAGGGTCTGAGGATAAACAGAAAGGCTATTCATGAGGATTTTATCACAGTGAACAGCTACGACGAAAACGGGATCATAACGGAATCTCATCGGGAGAAGGTTCAGGGCGTGTATGTCGTTTACGGAAACAAATTGAATTTCGTGCAGGTCAATATTATTTACTCCGATAAGGAATTCGTTATCTGTGACCCGGACGTTACGAACGACGCTATCCTCGGAGATAAAACAGTGAGCTTGTATGACGAGGTAGTCGTTCAGGGAAAGGAGCTTTACAATGGAAAAACAGTCAAGTGAGCTTGAACAAAAGCTGCGTGATGTGGAGTATAACTATAAAACGATAGAAGAAAACATCTGTGAAGCTGCGCTTAAAAGCGGCAGAAAGCGGGAAGATATTATATTCCTTGCGGCGACAAAAACAGTCGCACCCGATGTCATTAATCATGCGATAGCCTGCGGTCTGAGATATATCGGCGAAAACCGTGTCCAGGAGCTTTTGTCAAAGTATGATGAGTACGATCTTGCAAGGTGCGATCTGCAGTTCATCGGACATTTGCAGTCAAACAAGGTTCGTCAGATAATCGACAAGGTGTCTCTGATACAGTCGGTAGACAGTGTTAAACTGGCGAACGAGGTTGCACGTCAGGCGAAGCTGCATAACAAAATTCAGGATATTCTTATCGAAGTGAACATAGGGAATGAAGAAAGCAAATCGGGCGTAGATGCCGAAAAACTTGAAGAATTACTATACAACGCAAGCCAAATTGAGGGTATAAAGGTCAGAGGATTGATGACAATACCCCCGATTTGCGAAGAAAAACCCGAAATATGTAAATATTTTGAGAATATGCACAGACTTTTTATTGACATTTCGGGCAAAAAAATAGATAATATTTCTATGGACTATCTATCAATGGGAATGTCTGACGATTACCGCGAGGCGATCATGTGCGGAGCCAATATGGTAAGAGTCGGTTCGGCATTGTTTGGAAAAAGATTTTATAAGGAGTGTTAAGTTATGGCAAGCATGGGAGATCTGATGGGTAAGCTCAAGCAGATGTGGAATACTCCCGATGACGAGTATGACTACGAGGACGAGAAAGTCGAAACAAAACGCAGCTCTGCTCCGCCTATTGAGGAAGAAAGCTATTATGACGAGCCCGCACCTGTGAAGGAGTCGCCGCGAATACCGTTTATCGGAAATCAAAGCACTAAGGTTGCAAGCATAAACAACACAACAAAGCTTCAGGTAGTAATGTTTACGCCGGATCGTTTCAGCGATGAAACAAGGAAGATCGCCGACGAACTGATGAAGCGCAACACGATAGTGCTTAATCTTGAAAACACGACAAAAGAAAACTCAAGAAGGATCATTGACTTTATGAGCGGCGCCGCATACGCAAGCAGAGGCAAGATAAAGCGTGTGGCTACAAGCACGTTTCTCGTAATACCGAATGGCGTAGACGTTACGGGCGACGATATTATGGGTCAGCTTGAAAACAACGGGATCTATCTTTAATATATGAAATGCTTCGATCATTTGTCCGACGAGGACAGAATGCTCTGTCTGCATATCAATGATATGATCTCTCTTTGTGAAAAGCGTCACAAAAAATGCTATTCGGATTTTCTGAACGAAAGACAGATGTCGCTCGCTTTGTCGGTGCTGAAAGAAAACTCCGTTCACAATTATCTCTTCTGGGGCGGATACGAAAATGCAGACCGCACAATGCTGTGCGTATACCCCGAGTACGAAAGCCCGGATAAGGAGGATTTTCCGTTTGTATGTCTCAATCTTAAATACAGAACGGCAGATAAGCTTACTCACAGAGACTTTCTGGGTTCGCTTATGGCTTTGGGTATAAAGCGTGAGGCTGTCGGCGATATTGTAGTCGGAGAGGGGATAACCTCGTTTTTCGTGAAAAGCGAGCTTGCGTCTTATGTTGAGCTGCAGATCACGAAAATAGGCAGAACCGGAGTGAGTTTTACTCGGGAAGCCGCAAACTTCGATCATACTCAGGAGTTTGAAGAAAAAGAGTATACCGTTTCGTCACTGCGGGCGGACAGCGTTGTCGGCGCTGCTGCCGGACTCAGCCGGAGCAGATCGAGAGAGCTGATAGAATCGGGGCTTGTCTCGGTAAATTTTGAGATAATAACAAATGCGGATAAGCGAATAACCGATAACGACAGATTATCCGTGAGAGGATACGGCAAATATATTATCAATTCGGACGGTACTCTTACCCGCAAGGGGAAATACAGGATCACCGTCAGGAGATATAAGTAAGAAACGGGACAGTTTTTGAATTGTCCGTAAGGGGGAATATATATGCTTACAGCCGAAGAGATACGCAATGTAAGCTTTAAAAAGGCGAGACTCGGAGGATATAACACAGATGAAGTCAACGAGTTTGTAAAAACTACTGCCGAAGCATATGATTCTCTGCAGAAAGAGAATGCTGCGCTTCAGGCGCGAATAGCCGAAATACAAACCAAAGTCGCAAAACTTGTAGCGGACAAAGAAAATGGCAATTCGGCTATTTCAAATGCAGACACCTACGCCGAAAAGACGATACACGACGCCGAGTCGATGGCGGCGGCAATATTGTCGGACGCACGTAAAAAGGCGGATATGATCGTTGCGGACGCTAATAACCGCATCAAGTCGGAGAAAGAAATGATATTTCATATCCAGAAGGAAGCCGCCGATATACGCGCACGTCTTATCGAACTTTATAAGCTTCAGATAGAGTCGCTCGAGATGCTTCCGAAAAAGAAGGACGCCGAAGCGGAGAAGGAGCGTATAAACAAGAAATATCCCACAGACAGGTATTCCGATAAGCATGACGAGAGCGCTCCGCTTGAAGACAGCGAGTTTGCTACTATCGAGGACGCTGTCAAGGACGCAACGGCGGACACTGCCGTGAGTGTTGCGGCTGCCGCAGCAAGCACAGCGGCAGGAAACACAGACACTGCGGGTACTATACAGATAAACAAAGGTGATTTTGAGAAAAAATTCGGCAAACTGAAATTCGGTGATAATTACGATGTTAAAGCCGAATGATTTTGTATAATAAAAGGAGAGAAAAAACCAATGGCACAGGATTTTAAAGAAACAATGAACCTGCCTAAAACAGAATTCCCTATGAGGGCAGGACTCCCGAAGAGCGAACCCGGTACGCTCAGATCGTGGGAAGAGGATAAGGTTTATGAAAACCTTATGAAGATGAACGAGGGCAAACCGTTGTTTGTACTTCACGACGGACCTCCGTATGCTAACGGCGATATTCATCTGGGTACGGCGCTCAACAAGGTGCTCAAGGATTTTATTATCAGATATAAGAATATGTCGGGCTTCAAAGCACCGTATGTTCCCGGCTGGGATACTCACGGACTTCCGACAGAGCTTAAGGCAAGAGCCAAGGCAGGCGTAGGCAACTCTTCTTCGATCTCCGAGGTAGAGCTCAGAAAGCTTTGTCATGACTTTGTCGATAAGTATATAGACGATCAGAGAAATCAGTTCAAGCGTCTCGGCGGTATCGGCGAGTGGGAGAATCCTTACATAACTCTGCTCCCCGAATTTGAGGCCAAGCAGATCGAAGTATTTGCGGAGATGGCTTGCAAGGGTTATATCTACAAAGGCCTGAAGCCGGTGTACTGGTGCCCCGATTGTAAGACAGCGCTTGCAGAAGCAGAGATAGAGTATTTTGAAGACCCGTGTCATTCTATCTATGTAAAGTTCAGAGTAACCGATGACAAGGGCGTGCTTACGGCTCATAATATCCCGGCAGACAAGACATACTTCGTTATCTGGACAACAACAACATGGACGCTGCCGGCAAATGTTGCTATCTGTGTAGGTCCGAGATTCGATTATGTTGCAGTAAAGTGCGGCGACGAGTATTATATCATGGCAGAGGATCTTTACAGATCTGCTATGGATGCCGCAGGCAAGACAGATTATGAAGTTGCTGCAAGATTTAAGGGCAGCGATTTTGAGTATATGAAAACTCAGCATCCGTTTATCGACAGAGAGCCTCTTGTTATCGTGGGCGACCATGTAACACTCGAGAGCGGTACGGGCTGTGTTCATACTGCGCCCGGTCACGGTGTAGAGGACTATGAGGTCTGCAGAAATTACCCCGAACTCCCGATCGTGGTTCCCGTAAATGCCGACGGTATCCTTACCGAGGAGGCAGGAAGATTCGCAGGTCTTTCAACCGAGGATGCAAACAAGCCGATCGCTTTGTATCTTGAAGAAACAGGCGCACTCTTTGCACTTCAGAAGATCATTCACCAGTACCCGCACTGCTGGAGATGCAAGAAGCCTGTTCTGTTCAGAGCAACGGATCAGTGGTTCTGCTCGGTAGACGATTTTAAGGATGAGACTCTCGAGGCTATCAAGAGCGTAGAGTGGATCCCTGCATGGGGCGAGGACAGAATTTCTTCGATGGTTCGTGACCGTAAGGACTGGTGTATCTCCCGTCAGCGTAAGTGGGGCGTGCCGATCCCGATATTCTTCTGCAAGAAGTGCGGCGAGCCTCATATCGAGAGAGACGCTATGATGGCGGTTGCGGAGCTTTTCAGAGAGAAAGGCTCGAACGCATGGTACGAGATGTCGGCAAATGATATTCTCCCCGATGGTACAGCCTGCAAGAAGTGCGGAGGCACAGATTTTGATAAAGAAAAAGACATCATGGACGTATGGTTCGACTCCGGTTCGACTCATGCAGCCGTTCTTAAAACAAGACCCGACCTTACATATCCCGCAGATCTTTATCTGGAGGGCGCAGACCAGTACAGAGGCTGGTTCCAGTCGTCGCTTTTGACTGCCGTTGCAACAACGGGTCAGGCGCCGTACAAGGCTGTTCTTACACACGGCTGGGTAGTTGACGGTCAGGGCAGAAAGATGAGTAAGTCTTTGGGCAACGGTATTCTTCCGAGCGAAGTTGTTGAGCAGTACGGCGCAGATATTCTCAGACTCTGGGTAGCTTCATCTGATTATCATGCGGATATTCGTATTTCAAAGGATATTCTCAAGCAGCTTTCCGAGTCATACAGAAAGATCAGAAATACAGCAAGATACATTCTCAGCAATCTGTACGACTTTGATCCCGATAAGGATACGCTCCCGCTTGACGAGCTTTATCCGATCGATAAATGGGCGCTCAATAAGCTCAACGAGCTTAACAAGAGAGTACGCGAGGGCTACGACGCATACGAGTTCCATCAGGTATATCATGCTATACATAACTTCTGTGTAGTTGATATGTCAAACTTCTATCTTGATGTTCTCAAAGACAGACTTTACACCGAACTCAGCGACGGAAAAGCAAGACGCGCAGCGCAGACGGCTATCTATATCATTCTCGACGCTATGACAAGAATGATAACTCCGATACTTGCATATACTTCCGATGAGATCTGGAAGTTCATGCCTCATGCGAAGGGCGTAGATGCAAGCCACGTTGTGTTCAACTCTATGCCCGAGCTTGTGAATATTACCGTTGACGATGATTTCATCGCAAAATGGGATAAGATACACGAGCTTCGTGACATTGTAAAGAAGTCTATCGAGGTTGCAGTTAATCAGAAGCTTGTTAAGGCGTCGCTTGAAACTTCCGTAAAACTCTCCTGCACAGGCGCAGAGTATGACTTCATCAAGTCTGTCGAAGGCGAGCTGAAAGACGCATTTATCGTATCGAATGTTGAGATCGTTAACGACGAAACAGCCGCAGAGTTGAAAGTCGAGATCAACAAGGCAGAGGGCGAGAAGTGCGAACGCTGCTGGACTTACAGCACGACAGTAGGTCAGGACAGCGAGAATCCGTGCGTATGTGCACGCTGCTCGGGTGTTCTCAGGTCGCTTGTTAAATAATAGGAATATTTGAAATAATACAAAAGCTGTGGCAGGGCGTTTATGCCTTGTCACGCTTTGGCTTTATGGAAAGGACAGAATCATATTGTCTATAATAGCTATTATTATCATTGCCGCATTGGTAGTCATAGACCAGCTTACAAAGCTGTACGCATTGAATGTGATCAAACCGCAGGGCTTTGTCAAAGTGATAGATAACTTCTATTACTTTACTTATGTGGAGAACAGGGGAGCGGCTTTCGGCATGCTGCAAAACAAGCAGTGGTTCTTTATTGCGGTTACGGTCGTGATACTCGGCGTACTGATCGGAGTGCTTGTAAAGTACAAGATAGAGGGCAAGCTGTTCTACACGGCTGTGGTGCTTGTGTTTGCGGGCGGTATAGGTAATCTGATCGACAGAGTATTCAGAGGATATGTAGTTGATTTTCTGCAGTTCTCTTTCTTTCCGCCGGTGTGTAACCTTGCCGATTATTATATTACGGTGGGTGCGGTCATGCTTGTAATATCTGTTGCTTTTTGCAAGAAAAATATTGCACCCCGGAAAGTAAAGGCGGAAGAGTGATCTATGGAATACATCTTTGAGGTAACGGAGCAGGACGCAGGGCAGAGAGCCGATAAGTTTCTGAGCGGCGCTATCGAGGATATGTCAAGAAGCAGTATATCGGCGCTTTGCGAGAACGGTTCGGTTTTGCTTAAAGGCGCAGCTGTCGGAAAAAATTACAAGCTTAAAAAGGGCGATATTCTTGCGGTAACAGTACCCGAACCGAAAGAGTATGAAGCGCAGGCTGAGAATATCCCGCTTGATATAGTCTATGAGGACGAACACCTGCTTGTGGTGAATAAGCCCAAGGGCATGGTCGTTCACCCTGCGCCGGGCAATTACAGCGGTACTCTCGTCAATGCGCTGCTCTATCACTGCAAAGACAGTCTGTCGGGGATTAACGGTGTACTGCGCCCGGGGATAGTTCACCGCATAGATAAAGACACAAGCGGTCTTCTGGTCGTTGCAAAGAACGACAAGGCGCATATCGGACTTGCCGGGCAGATCAAGGAGCATTCGTTCGAGAGAGAATACGAGGCTGTTCTGTACGGCAGATTAAAGGAAGAACATGGGACCGTAGACGCGCCCATCGGCAGACATAAGACCGACCGCAAGAAAATGTGCGTAACGTATGAGAACAGCAGAAATGCGGTCACACATTACAGAGTGATCTCATACAATAACGGCTTTACTCATGCGGCTATGAAGCTTGAAACGGGCAGGACGCATCAGATCAGAGTACATATGGCATACATAGGGCACCCTGTTGCCGGAGATGCCGTTTACGGACCGTCAAAGGTAATAACCGAGCTTAACGGGCAGTGTCTGCATGCAAAAAAAATCGGGTTTATACACCCGATAACCAACGAGTTTATGAGATTTGATTCCGAATTGCCCGATTATTTTACTGCTTTCTTAAAAAAGCATGACCTTTAAAGACGCACGATTGACAGGTTCGGCGTTTATGCATAAGAATTTGCAAATACAATTCGAAGAAATAATCGGAAGACTTTGCAGCCCCTTCATTTGAATTGAATACGGGGGCTGCATTTTGTAAATACAAAAATAAAAAATCTTCTTGACAAAAGCCGATCTGTGTGATATTATTAATAAGCACTCCGCAAGAAAAAAACTAAAAAAATAATAAAAATTTTTTCTTGACAAGATGCGGAAGTTATGATATAATAATCAAGCACTGTTAAGTGTGCGTTATATTCGCTGGTGTAGCTCAGTTGGTAGAGCAGCTGATTTGTAATCAGCAGGTCGGGGGTTCGAGTCCGTCCACCAGCTCTTTATTCT
>CADBRK010000215.1 GCA_902797065.1 uncultured Ruminococcus sp. | reverse complement strand
GGTTTTTGTGCAAGTTGCCTTTCCCTTTATTAAGAAATAATCTCCCCCGATATGGTAACTTTTTCTTATGATCCTCATAAAATAACAATATAGCCGTATCTATCGGTTATATTGATTATTTTTTTGGAGGTAACAGTGTGTTTGACATAAATAAGGTCTGCATTATCGGCGGCGACAAGCGACAGGTGTATATGGGGCTTTCCATGATAAAAGACGGCATTAACTCAGTTTTCTACGCTATGGATAAGTGTACGATGATCGACGAGGACTACAGCAGTCTTGAACGGGCAGTCGAAAAATGCGACTGCGTTGTGCTGCCCATGCCGCTCTCCAAGGACGGGGAGACTCTCTTTACTCCTCTGAGCGATATGAAGATCCCGCTGGACAGCACTCTGTGCGATATAATCTCACGCAAGCCGATATTCTGCACAAACAGCAGGCTGCTGAAAAGAACCGGCGATTACTCCCGGGCTGTCATCTTTGACTATCTTGACCGCGAGGAGCTTGCCGTACTCAATGCCGTTCCGACTGCCGAGGGCGCTCTCGAAATAGCCATGAGAAATTCCCCGAAAACGATAAGCGGTTCGTCATGCCTTATCGCAGGCTACGGCAGGATCGGCAAGGTACTCTCAAAGCTGCTGTACGCTATGGGCGCGCATGTCACAGTAAGCGCAAGGAAGATAAACGACCTCACGTGGATCAGGCTCAACGGCTGCAATCCGATCGAAACAAGCGAGATCGCCAAAGGCGGAGGGTACGATATAATATTCAACACTATTCCGTCAATGATATTTGACAGGAATACCCTTTCGGCTGTCGCAAAAAACGCGCTTGTGATCGACCTGGCTTCAGCACCCGGCGGAGTTGATTTCGACGAAGCCGCCAGAATGGGTATAAAAGCGATCCACGCATTGTCACTCCCCGGCAAGGTTGCCCCTGTTACGGCAGGAGAAATAATCAAGAACACTATCTATAATATGGTCAGGGAGGAATAGCATTGGAGAAAATAACTGTCGGTTATGCTATGTGCGGTTCTTACTGTACTTTTGATAAAGCTATTGCGCAAATGGAAGTGCTGAAAAATATGGGATACGACATTCTGCCGATCATGTCCGAGAATGCAAGCACCATAGACACAAGATTCGGCGACGCCCGGGATATTATAAAGCGTGTGGAGAGTATATCGGGAAAGAAAATCATCAACACTATCAAAGACGCCGAGCCTATCGGCCCGAAACAGATGTGCGATATTATCGTGATCTCACCGTGTACCGGCAATACTCTCGCAAAACTCACTGCAGGTATCACCGATACTGCGGTCACTATGGCGGCGAAATCTCATTTAAGGATACTCCGCCCGGTGCTAATCGCACTTTCTACAAACGACGCACTCGGTGCGGCTGCCAAAAACATCGGGTATATGCTCAACCGAAAACATATCTATTTTGTACCGATGAAGCAGGACGATCACGTCAAAAAACCGAACTCACTTGCTGCGGACTTTTCACTGATACCGCAGGCGCTTGAATCGGCGCTGCAAAACAGACAGACCGAGCCTGTTTTCCTGTAAAATACAACAAGCGGCCGAAAAAAAGCCGCTTGTTTTGCTTTATTCAATTATTTGGCAGATAAGAGGCTTTTTCCCGGGCTGTTCGTCGCTGATCACAATACCGTTCATAAATATTCGTTCCGCCTCGGCTATGCTCTCACTGTCGTTTGAATAAAGACGCGCAACGGTATCTCCCGAATTCACATAGTCACCCGTTTTTTTACAAAGAATAATGCCTGCGCTGTGGTCGATCTCCATATCCTTACTGCTCCTGCCTGCGCCGAGAATTACGCTTGCATTGCCGATCTCTTCACAGTTCATGGAGTATATATATCCGCTGCGTGACGCTTTTATCTCATATACATACTTTGCGGATTCAAACAGCGTTGTATCATCAAGACAAGCCGTATCGCCGCCCTGTGCGGAAACTATCTCTTTGAGCTTAGCGAATGCCGTTCCGTTTTCTACGGCTTTGCGTGCATCCGATCTGCATTCGTCAAGCGGTTTATCAAAGCTGAGCATGAGCATATGCGCAGCAAGTTCGATGCATATTTCGTACAGATCGCCCTTCTGTCTGCCATTGAGAACATTCACAGCCTCTATGATCTCCAGCGAATTGCCGACGGCATAGCCCAGCGGAATATCCATATCGGTAATTATTGCAGACATTCTTCTGCCTGCGTTCCTGCCGATCCTGACCATTTCTTCGGCAAGCGCGAACGCAGTGTCGGGTGTTTTCATAAATGCGCCGCTGCCGCACTTAACGTCAAGCACGATACAATCGCTGCCCGAAGCGAGCTTCTTGCTCATGATACTCGAAGCGATGAGCGGGATACAGCTTACCGTACCGGTTACATCACGGATAGCGTAAAGTCTCTTGTCTGCCGGGGCAAGATTGCCGCTCTGACCTATCATCACAGCGCCGATGCGGTTCACATTCTCAAAAAGCTTTTCCGGCGGCAAAACCGTAGAAAAGCCCTTTATCGACTCCAGCTTATCCACGGTACCGCCCGTATGACCCAATCCCCTGCCGCTCATCTTGATGACCTTGCCGCCGAGAGACGCCACTATCGGCACGATTATAGGGGTGGTTTTATCGCCGACTCC
>CADBRK010000214.1 GCA_902797065.1 uncultured Ruminococcus sp. | reverse complement strand
GGTGAACTAAATGGCAGGAAGAAATATGGTGGGATTGCTGCTCACAAACTTTCAGGACAGCTTTGTTCCCGAACTCACAACGCTGAGGACATTCAGCTCGATCCCGTTCGGCGCTAAATACAGGCTGATAGATTTCTCGTTATCCAATATGGTAAACTCGGGTATCAGCAAGATCGGCGTTGTCACAAAAAACAATTACCTTTCGCTTATGGATCACATCGGCTCAGGTAAGGCGTATAACCTTTCAAGAAGAAGAGGCGGACTTACGTTCCTCCCGCCGTTTGAGAATACAGTCGATAAATACAACACATTCGTACAGACAATAGACGCAGTAAGAGATTTTATCGATAACTGCTATGAGGACTATCTGCTTGTATCAAGCTCGATGTCTGTTGTAAATATAGACTATCAGCAGATGTTCAATGCTCATATCAAGAATAACGCAGATATAACGATCTGCTATCACAGAGAGCCTATAGCTGCAAAGAAAAGCACCGATAATATCGTGTTCTCGCTCGACTCAAACCAGAGGGTATCAGAGGTTCTCATCAATCCGAGGAGCGTCGATGCGGGCGCATGCATGGTGAATACCGCTTTGGTAAGCAAGAAGCTGCTGCTTGATATTGTAGACGGATGCCTCAGCAGAAGCAAATATGACCTCGCAAGAGATGTTGTACAGCCGATCGTCAAGGAATACAAGGTGTTCGGTTATGAAATTACAGGCTACTTCGCTAATATAGATTCGATCCAGACATACTTCAAGGCAAATATGGATCTGCTGAGCGCAGATGTACGCGCAGAACTGTTCAACATGAGAAACCCGATCTATACAAAGGTAAGAGACGATATGCCTACAAAGTACGGTCTGAACAGTAAGGTGAAGAATTCTCTCATCAGCCCCGGATGTGTGATCGAGGGAGAGGTAGAGAACAGCATTATTTTCAAGGGCGTCAGAATAGCAAAGGGCGCAAAGGTTTCCAACTGCATTATCATGCAGGACTGCGAGATCGGCGCAGACACAACGCTCAACTATGTTGTATGCGATAAGGACGTTGTTGTATCGCCGAAGCGTATGCTTTGCGGAATAGATTCATATCCCGTTTGCATTTCCAAGAAGAGTGTGGTATAATAGATCATATTCTTTACAGAATAGAAATGAAATTAACCAATTAGTAGGAGGTTATTAAAATGAGAGTATTGTTTTGTACCAGCGAAGCTAAGCCCTTTGCTGCGTCGGGCGGACTTGGCGATGTTGCGGGTTCACTTCCGCAGGCGCTTCGCCAGAGAATGGTAGGCTGCAGAGTAGTAATGCCCCTTTACGGCGACATTCCTCAGAGCCTTCGTGATACGATGCACTATATCACAAGCTTTACTGTGCCGGTATCGTGGCGTCATCAGTATTGCGGCGTGTTTGAGGCTCGTTATAACGGGGTTCTCTACTACTTTATTGACAACGAGTATTACTTCAAGCGTAACGGTCTGTACGGCTTCTATGACGACGCCGAGAGATATTGCTTCTTCTCGCGCGCTTGTCTCGAGATGCTTCCTTATGTTGACTTTAAGCCCGACATAATACACTGCAATGACTGGCAGACCTCCCTTGTTCCGACATATTACTATCTGTTCTACTCCAAGAACGGCTGGTATCACGACATCAAGAGTGTGTTCACTATCCACAACATACAGTATCAGGGTAAGTACGGCTGGGACCTCAACGAAGATATAGTAGGTATCCCCGCACAGGACGGCGCTATTCTCGATCAGGACGGCAAGCTCAACATGATGAAGGGCGCTATCGTTTGCTCGACAAAGGTAACGACTGTTTCTCCGAGCTACGCCCTTGAGATCAAAGACCCGTGGTTCAGTCACGGACTTGATACGGCGCTTAATCTCTTCCACTATAAGCTTTGCGGTATCCTCAACGGTATCGACAACGCAAGCTACGACCCCGCAACAGACTATCATCTCTACGCTAATTACACCGCAGACAACCTCTACGGCAAGAATGAGTGTAAGAGAAGATTACAGGAGAGACTCAACCTCGAGAGAAGAGAGGATATTCCGATAGTCAGCATGGTATCACGTCTTGTATCTCACAAGGGTCTTGACCTTGTTCGTGACGGTATCGACAATATTCTCCAGAATAACGACTGCCAGTTCGTGATCCTCGGTTCGGGCGACGCAGAGTATGAGGACTTCTTCCGCAACCTGCAGTGGAGATACCCGGGCAGAGTATGCTCGTGCTTCGGCTATGTCAACGAGCTTGCAAGGAAGATCTATTCCGGTTCGGATATATTCCTCATGCCGTCAAAGAGCGAGCCTTGCGGACTCTCGCAGATGATCGCTCTCCGATACGGCACTATCCCCGTAGTAAGAGAAGTCGGCGGACTTAAAGACTCTATCCATGACAGTCAGGACGGTTTCGGCAACGGCTTCACGTTCCGCAACTATGATACATGGGATATGGTAGGCGCAGTTAACCGTGCTATTGGCGGCTACTGGAACAGAGACGGCTGGGTTAAGCTCATCTGGAGAGCTATGAACTCCGACAACAGCTGGGATCGCTCGGCAAGCGATTATATCAATCTCTATAACGACGCACTCCGTCAGCCCAATCCGTAATATATTATTCAAGTTAAGCTTTGCGGCACATCGAAAGGTGTGCCGTATTTTTATGTATATTTTCGCCGTATGCGTAAAAAATAACAGATAACAGAAACGTTACGGAGAGATCATATATGCAGATACGAACCGACTTAGCCCTCGAAGAAAGCGAGCTTCTCACCCACAATAACGGTATAGATACATTCACCAAGCGCACCGCCGATATGAAGATCACACGCATGAATATAAAGGATAATTCCGCTATTGACCGTGAAAAGGGTACTTATATCACCTGCGAGTTCAAGGCGCTGACCGATAGCTTCACCGCCGCAGACGAGCGCATAACAGAGATAGGCTCTCAGATACGAAGTCTGATCCCCGAAAACGGAACCGTGCTTGTCGTGGGTATCGGCAACCATAACATCACGCCCGACGCAATAGGCCCGAAAACAGTCTCGAAAATACTTGCCACACGTCATATCCGTGGCGAGATCGCAAAAACGCTCGGCTTTGACGGGCTTCGCAGCGTGTGTACTCTCTCTCCGGGCGTTCTCGGGCAGACGGGTATCGAAACGGGCGAGATGATCGAGGGTATAAAATCAATGACGGACATATCGTGTATTATCGCCGTTGACGCTCTCGCCTCACGCAGACTTTACCGCCTGGGGTGTACCGTGCAGATCTCCGATACGGGTATTTCTCCGGGGTCGGGCGTAGGCAATAACCGCCTTGCGCTGAATCAAAAGACGATGGGCGTACCGGTTATAGGTATCGGCGTGCCTACGGTGGTAGATGCCGCAACGCTTGCCGCAGACCTAATCTCTCCCGACAACGAGGAGGAGAGCGACAAGCTCAGGGAGATTGTCTACTACAACAGCAGGGGAATGGTCGTGACCCCGAGAGATATAGACCTGCTTGTCGATCGTGCTTCGACGCTTATCGGCATGGCGATAAATACTGCGCTGCACCCCGATGTATCGCCTGATGATATTTATGCGCTGATATAGACGTAATATTATTATGATATTTCGTAAACAAGTACGATTTTGTTATGTAGTTTATTGAATGGAGTCTGCCGCGAGTTTTAAAGCAAGACGTTTTCGGAAGTTAGAACGCGTAATACCTGCGGACGTTCGTCCGCCGTTGACAAATAGGCAAAGTAATGGTATTATATCATATAGCTGTAACATAAGATTATTACAGAATAACAACAGGAAGTCGAGGTAATAATATGCGAAAAATTATTGCTGTCTGGGCGGCTAAGCTTGCGGCGGTACTCTCTAAGCTGCTCGGCAAAAACGGCAGTACCATTCCGGGCAGAGTTGCGCTGAAGATATGTCCCGATATACTTTCCCGAATGTCGGGCGATATAGACAAGGGCATTATCGCAGTGTGGGGTACAAACGGCAAGACCACCACAAACAATATGATCTATACCGTTCTGAAACATCAGGGCTATAAGGTCGTGTGCAATGCCGTAGGCTCGAATATGCTTGCCGGCGTAGTTGCCGCATTTGTGTCGTACAGTACGCTGTCGGGCAAGGTCAAAGCGGATTATGCCTGCCTTGAAATGGACGAGGCGTACGCAAGGATCATTCTTGATTATATCACGCCCGACAAGATCGTCATTACAAATCTGTTCCGTGACCAGATGGACAGAT
>CADBRK010000213.1 GCA_902797065.1 uncultured Ruminococcus sp. | reverse complement strand
AGTAACAGGGACTTCTTCAAAGGCTTCTGAAAAATATTTTGAATAATAAGGGATAGGCGGCGTAGTTCTCTTTAAGTTTGACAGGTCACCGTTGTACCAAATCACCTTATGATAAGCTGATTTTTTTGGGTTGTCTGCAATGCTTTCAACCCACTTATTCGTTTCATGAATGGGAAAAATTTCCCCACTCCAGAAAAAATACAGCATACCTGTATGCGGAAGTTTGTTTTCGGTATCAAAGTCGGCAATATCAGCAAGGTTGATTTGTGCAACAAGTTGCATTGCTGATTCTTCATATCGTTCCGTCACCTTTCCCCTCTTACAGGAATATCCTGACATAGTTGGATAAGGTATTTCGGGAGGAAGGTCTGGGCAGCCTCCCAGTTTGCTTGAGCCTATTGCAATTTCTTTCTCCTCATTCATAGAACATATCTTGATAGTGCTAAATCGACAGTCTGTAATGTTCTTTGCAATATCGGTGTGCCCATTTTCTGTCAAAAAATCAATCAAATCCATTTCAGGTATTTTCATTTTCTTTCCTCCAAATTCCGATGAATACTGACGCTCGGTTTTTTCGATTTCGTGTAGAATTTCGGAGAATTGCTCCGTTTTGCCTATCACCAGGTGGCGGGTATCCTCCATCAGATACAGCTTTTTGCGCGGCGCATTGACTTCATCAAAATATTCCTGAGCCACTTCAAAACAAACCTGATAATCGCAGCCGCCATTGATATTGTAATACGGCACTTCGTAATCCGTTCTGCCGGCCAGCGAAAACTTGTCGAATTCGCCGCTCTTGATAAAGCAATCATAAACCGAACCATCTATCTGTAATAATTTAACATAATCGGACAATGAATAATACGGATTGAAGAACATCGCACCGAACTCGCTGTAATCGTGCTTATCCTGATCTCCTCTATAGCCGTATTTCGTCATGAGCACGAATTTTGCATAATCATGTTTATCGGAATCATCGAGCTGCGCCAGCAGTTCTTTTCCTTCCGGGTCATCAACGACCCATTTTGCCGCTGCTTGAGCAAACGCCTGCTCATTCAGATCCATGTCCACAACCTGCGCTGCGCCGATATAGCAGTCATAGTATTCCGGATGCGCCAGAACAAGATTGCTGCCGTAGAAACTGCCCCACGAATGGCCGAGCAGCGTGATTTTCTCCTTTCCGAGATACTTGCGCAGAAACTCCGTCATCTCCACGCCGTCCTGCATCAGCAGGTCATATGTCAGCTCCGTGCTGTTCTGGTCGGCGGAATAGCTCTTGCCGGCATTGCGCTGATCCCATGTGACAACGGTATACACATCCGACCATTTCCGCGTGAGTACATATGCGGTATGGCTTGTGGCTGCGCCCGGACCGCCGTGCAGAAAGAGCAGCACAGGATTATCTTTATCCTGCCCGTAAATATTGATCCACTGCTTTGTGCCGTTGATGTCAACATACATCGTTTCATTGATGCCGCCGTCGGGCGTTTTGTTATTAATGCGCTGTCCGATAAAACGGACAATCAAAGCAATGACGATGATACCAAGAAGAACAATCCCTATCCATTTGAATATCTTCAACAGCTTTTTGAGAAACTTTTTCATTTATACACCTGTAAATACCGTTTAATTGGCAACTTCCATCGGTCGGGTACGTAAAGTCAGATTTAAAATAACTTTTTCCACGTACCGCCTGTCGGGACGTCCCGACAAATTCCGATTTATCTAAGTAACAAACATCCGAAAAGTGACTTTCTATTTTAAGAATCCGGATATTATCTGTTCCTCCGCCTGCGCTTCCGTAAGCCCCAGCGTCATAAGCTTGATAAGCTGTTCGCCTGCGATCTTACCGATAGCCGCCTCGTGAATCAGACTCGCCTCGGTGCTGTTCGCCTGAAGCTCCGGAGTTGCAAGAACGCTTGCTTTGTCCATAATTATAGAATCGCATTCGGTGTGTCCGGAACAAACATTGTTTCCGTTCAGTCTGCTTGTGAAATGCTGTGTACTGTTGTCTCTTGCGACTGTTCTGCTGACAATATTGCAGCTGCAGTTTTCGCCGTTCATATCCGCGGTAAACTCCGAAACGGCATTCTGAACGCCCGTTGTCATGACGCTTTCGTTTATTTCAAGCTTTGCGCCGCTGCCCAGATACGCTTTTGTATTGCGCAGAGTATCGTCAATGCCTGCGATCTGAGAAGCCTGCATAGTCATCTGTGCGCCGTCTTCAAGGTGTATAACCGTAGTAGGGTTCATGAGTCTTTTGCCTCTGCCCTCGCCCTCGCCGTAGTGCTTCTCCACATACTTGACCTTTGCGTTCTTACCCACATAAAATGTGTGGATACCGTCGTGTGCGCTGTCGCCGTTGCCGCAGTTGTGTATACCGCACCCTGCTATGATAACAACGTCGCTGTTTTCACCGACATAGAAGTCGTTATATACCAATTCCGTAAGACCTGTCTCCGAGATGATAACAGGAATGTGTACGCTCTCGTTGACAGTATTCGGCTTTATAATAATGTCGATACCCGACTTATCCTCTTTTGTAATTATATCAATGTTTGCGGTGGTATTCCTTGCAGCGGACTTTCCGTTTGCGCGAATATTATATGCTCCAACGGGCAGTGCGTCGAGATCGGCAACCTCGTGAAGTATTTTCTTTTGTATCGGATCCATTATTTCCACCTCGCTCTTATTCTTTTGTTACGCTGTCAAGAAGTCCGGGAAGTATATTATCCCTTGTATCGTACTGTTCGACAGCGCCGTCTTTTAAATAGATGATCTTATCCGCTATATTAAGTATCCTCTCCTGGTGGCTGATTATTATAACATTACCCTTTGTCGTCTCAACCATCTTTTCAAAAATACCGATAAGCTTCTGAAAGCTCCACAGATCGATCCCCGCCTCCGGTTCGTCAAACAGACTAAGCTTTGACGATCTCGCAAATATCATAGCGATCTCTATTCTCTTCAGCTCGCCGCCCGAAAGGCTTGCGTCAAGACTTCTGTTGATGTAATTCTTTGACTGGAGTCCGACTTCGTTGAGCATCTCGCAAAGCTGTGAATACGGCGTATCTTTGCCTGCCGAAAGTCTCATAAGATCCTTGACCGTCAATCCCTTGAACCTTACGGGCTGCTGGAACGCATAGCTGATACCCTTATTTGCTCTCTCCGTTATTGAAAGATCGGTTATATCCTCGCCGTCCAGAATTATTCTGCCGCTTGTCGGCGCAGCAATACCTGCGATTATTTTGGCAAGCGTTGATTTGCCGCTGCCGTTGGGTCCCGTAATTGCAACAAAGTGATCTTTGATAACAAGGTTAATATCCTTTAAGATTGTCTTTCCGTCTATTTCATAATTGATATTCTGTAATTCAAGCAATTTTATACCTCTATTCTTACATTTTCTGTTAAGCAGTGAAATCCCACTGCACCTATATGATTATATCACCTTTTCCTTTACATTACAAGGGATTTTTATCCTGTCGACAGCTTTTTTGAATAGTATCCCATCAAATGCCTTCAATATACGCCAAAACGCCGACAGTCTTGTGTATCTGCCGGCGTATCGGGAATTTATGATTTATCTGTATCGTCATTCTGACGGCTTTCGGAATCCTGCGATGATGATTCGCTTTCGGTCTGAGAGGATACCAGCGCTTCGTCCTGCACGGTAACATTTATCTGATATGTGCCGAATACCCAGCACGAATCATGATCCTCTACCGATACTTTGATATTCACGTCGGTATTGCCTATGCTTGCGCCTGTAAGATCGATAACGGCAGATATATCAGCCGGGGTCAGATCCGAGATCTGATTTTTCGGACCGATCACCCTTACAACAGCGTTGCTGTATGACGAATACTCAGCAGCAAGTCCGTCCGGAACGTTCTCAAACTTAAAGGAGTTTATCGTGAACGATTTCGTTGAAAACTTGGAGAAATCGAACTTGACGGTAGCTTTTTCGATATTATTAAGATTGCGCACACCCTCGGGCATCGTGATCTCATATTCAACAAACGCTTTGCCGTATGACAGCTCATTGAAATTGAGAGTACCTATATTGATACCGCTCACGGTGTCTATTACGTCTGCGCTCGCAGCTATTTCTATCTCCGAAGGTTCTATCACAACAAGCTCGTCCATATTGAGTCCTTCGGGCTTATTCTCGCACAGAAGCGTAACGGGAACCTTTTTCTTCATCAGTACGGGGATAGTAGCATCGACCTCAACGGGGTCTGTTGTAAGAGCATCGTCCTCGATAATATCACCGTTTTCATCGAGCAGATCAATCGGCAGACCGCCTATCACGGTGGTAGATGTCAGTTCTTTGTCCGATTTATAAGCTACGACCGCCTTTGCGACCTTCTGCATACTCTGTTCGGGACCCGAAACAGAAACTGTCTTTATCGAGAGATCGGGGTTGCCCTTATAGTAATCCGAAGGAGCCGTGACCTCAAACATACTTTCGATAGGGAATTCCTTTGTAATATTTCTGTCCACCACGATAGTGACTTCCGACGGGTTCAGAGATACTATATCATAGTTATTCTTCATTCCCACCTGCTTTGTCATCAGAGTAACGGTGTATGTACCCGACGTTACTATATTGCCGAGATTAGCTCCGTACACCTGAATATCCGACTTTGTCAGAGAACCTACGGTAACGCTGTTCCCTTTTACACGAACAGTAGCGGTAAACTCGTCTACGGGCAGTCCGTTGATAGAAACAACATTAAGATTATCGTTGGCTGCATCTTCGGAAAGCTCCATCGTCACGGGAATATCGCTTATAGGGTAGTTTGCCGTTTCGCCGCTGTCTGCCGAAACGCCCACCCAGATGACAAACGCCATCACAAACGAGAATACCAACAGAAATTTATTGTTGTTAAAAAGCGACGACAGCGATGTGTTTTTCTTTTTCAGTTTAACCTTTTTCTTTTTTTCACTGCTCATATCTTTTTCTTCTCCTTTCTCGAAGGCGGGAAGAACACAAACCTGTCATTTGATTCTTCCTCTTCGGCGATAAGGAGCTTATGAAGCTGATTTGTCAGCGTTTCTCTTGTGTAATCTCTCGTCAGTTCTCCGTTGAGTGCGAGCGAAACAGCGCCTGTTTCTTCCGAAACAACAACGATCGCAGCGTCCGATTCCTCGCTCATACCGAGTGCGGCGCGGTGCCTTGTGCCGAGATTGTCGTCCACACCGTCATTATGCGTGAGCGGAAGTATACAGCCTGCCGTGTAGATATTGAGATCACGCACGATCATAGCGCCGTCGTGCAGCGGGGCTTTGTTGTAGAAAATATTGCCGATTAGCATAACCGACGGCGTTGCGTTGATAGTAGTACCCGTATATGCAATATCGCCGAGCATTGTATTCCTCTCGAAAACGATCAGCGCACCTGTTTTCTTCTCGTGCAGCTGCATGATAGCGTCCACAAATATAGCTATATTCTTCTTCTGCCTGGTTATCTCCGCCTCGTTATCGGATTCCGTAAAGACCTTCCGCAGCCGTTTATAGGTATAGTTGCTGCGTCCGAGCTGCTCAAGAACCTTTCGTATCTCGGGCTGGAATACTATAAACAGCACAAGTACGGCAAACTCAAAGAATTTGCTGAGCATCGCCGTAAGCATGGTAAGCCTGAATACGAACGCTATGCCGTACAGAACGATCAGCACAAGAATACCCTTTACAAGCTGAACCGCACGAGTCTCTTTTACAAGTTTGATGAGGTAATATATAATCATAGCTATCGCTGCAATATCAATCGCGTCTTTTACACGAAATGTTCTTATTACAGCAAGAAAATTTTCAAAAAATTGATTAATTGCATCCATAAGCATAAACCTTTCGGGAAAAGTCATATGTATACTACAAAGTTGTAATTGTCTCATAAAATATTTTACCACAAAATAAAATTTAATCAACCATTCATAAAAAAATAATTGTCCAAATTTGCAGTTAAAATTTTGTAAAAAAGGGTAAGAAGAAAACCATACAGCAGAAAACTATGCTGTATGGCAACAATCAGAAGATCAATACCGCTATGCTGTTTATAAGAAAACACAGTGTCACACCAACCGCAAGAGGCGTCACGAAAGACAGTGCCGTCCACTTTTTGCTGTGCGTCTCTTTCCAAATCGTAAGGCATGTCGTAGAACACGGGAAATGAAAAAGCGAAAAGATCAGCATACACACTGCAGTAACAGACGTCCACCCGTTGGCGATCAGTATTTCCCTGAACTGCATCAGATCTGGTATTTCGGCAAGGCTGCCGCCCGATGTATATATCATGAGTACCAGCGGAAGCACGATCTCGTTCGCAGGGAATCCGAGAATAAATGCGCATAACACAGCGCCGTCCAGACCGATAACTCTGCCGAACGGATCGAGTGCCTGCGTCAGATACACAAGAACGGCATTATCGCCGATCTTCACATTTGCAAGTATCCAGATCAGCAGACCCGCAGGCGCTGCCGCCGCCATTGCACGAAGCAGTACGAACACCGTTCTGTCGAAAATCGACCTTACTATCACCTTGCCGATCTGCGGACGTCTGTACGGCGGAAGCTCCAGAACAAACGACGACCCGACGCCTTTCAGCACCGTTTTTGCGAGTATCTTCGAGCATATCAGCGTAACTGCAACGCTCAGAATAATAAGCGACAAAAGAATAAGCGACTGTACCGATGTATTCACCGCAAAGAACATACCTATCACGGCGATCAGCATAGGGAACCTTCCGTTGCACGGCACAAGGCTGTTTGTGATGATCGCGATCAGCCTTTCTCTTTTTGAATCAATTATTCTGCACCCCGTTACACCGCAGGCATTACAGCCGAATCCCATTGCGATAGTAAGAGACTGTTTTCCGTGCGCATTCGCTTTTCTGAATATCGAATCGAGGTTAAAAGCAATTCTCGGGAGATACCCCGAATCCTCCAGCAGTGTAAACAGAGGGAAAAATATCGCCATCGGCGGCAGCATGACGGATATTATCCATGTAAGCGAATTATACACACCGTCTATCAAAGCCGAGATGATTATTTCCGTACAATGAATATCGGAAAGCAGTGATCTGAGCTTATCTCCCAATATGCCGAACCCTTTGTTCAGCAGTTCGGACGGTATATTTGCGCCCGATATTGTTATCAGGAAGATCAGCGCAAGCATGAGAAGCATAACGGGGATACCGAATTTCTTCGACATCAGTATCTTATCTATCTGCCTGTCGCGTTTATCGGTATCCGGTGTTTTATACGTACAGCACTCTTGCAGGATCAGTTCCGGCAGTTCGGAAAGATCATTCGGACTTTCGCCGTTCCGGCACGTACTTTTTTCATGGCAGATACGTTCGATCTCTTTTTTAAGCTCCCGCATTCCTTTTCCGCTTCGCGCGGCTGTTTTTACTACGGGTACTCCGAGCAGCTCCGACATTTTACTGCTGTCGATCTCTATCCCCCTTTTTTCGGCTTCGTCGATAAGATTGACACATACAATGACCTTACTCCGGACATACTCAATAATACTCACGGCGAATCTGATGTTTCTCTCCATGCAGGACGCGTCGACAACAATAACAAGCGCATCGTAATCTCCCGATTTAATGTAATCCGACGTTACCATTTCTTCTGCGGAATTCGGCGTAAGAGAGTACGTACCGGGCAGATCGCGGATAATATATCTTCTTTTGTTAAACACAAACTCGCCCTGAGTGTTTTCCACCGTTTTACCCGGCCAGTTACCCGTATGCTGATGAAGTCCCGTAAAATTATTGAATACAGTGCTTTTGCCGACATTCGGGTTGCCCGCAAGCGCTATAGTATATTCGCCTCTATTCTCTGTCATACATAACCTCCCGAAGAAAAAAAGGACGCTTCCCCGACTTATCGGAAAAACGTCCTTTATTGTATTTGTATTACATTTCAGCAATTATTTTTTCTGCATCATCGGAACGCACTGCAATAACTGCTCCGCTTACACGGAACGCCACAGGGCTGCCCATAGCTCCCGTATACAGCTTATCGACAAACGCGCCTTTGTAAAAGCCGAGTTCGATCAATCTGTTTTTTACCGCAAGGCTGTCGTCAATACGGCAGATCATACACTTCGCCCCGATAGGTGCGTCTTTCAGCGTTGTATTTGTTTTCATATCATTACCTTCAAAATGTCATCTCAATGACACTATATGCAGGCAATAAAAGATATGCTACAATTATTCGCCAACCTTAACTCTCCAGCCAAATTTATCCTCAAGCTTGCCGTACTGGATACCTGTCATAGTATCGTAAAGCTTCTGGCTGAGAGGTCCGATCTCGCCGTTGTTGATGAGCATTACGTCGTCAACATATCTGAGCTTGCCTACAGGAGAGATAACAGCGGCTGTACCTGTGCCGAATACCTCTTCAAGCTTGCCGTTCTTCTGTGCTTCGAGGAGCTCGTCAACGGAGATCTTACGCTCCTCAACATCAATGCCCCAGCTCTTGCAGAGTGTGATCGTGGAATCTCTTGTGATACCGGGAAGAATGCTTCCGTTGAGCATAGGAGTAACAACCTTGCCGTCGATCTTGAAGAAGATATTCATTGAACCAACTTCTTCGATGTACTTGCGCTCAACGCCGTCAAGCCAGAGTACCTGAGAATAGTTGTCATTGTGTGCCTTGACCTGTCCGATAAGGCTTGCAGCGTAGTTGCCGCCTGTCTTTGCAAAGCCCATACCGCCTCTTACTGCACGAACATACTCGTCCTCTATCCAGATACCTACCGGTGCAAGGCCGCTCTCGTAATAAGCGCCGCTCGGAGCAAGAATGATCATGAAGAGATATGTCTCGGACGGAGCAACGCCGAGGAACTCATCTGTTGCGATGATGAACGGACGAATGTACAGAGATGTTCCGGGAGCGGTGGGGATCCAGTCTCTGTCTATATCAACAACAGCCTTTACAGCCTGAATAAAGTCTTCTTCGGGGATATGAGGAATACAAAGTCTTGTGTTTGTGTTGTTTGTTCTCTTTGCGTTCATGTCGGGTCTGAAAAGGAAAACCTCATCGTTCTCGTTCTTGTAAGCCTTAAGACCCTCGAACATCTCCTGACCGTAATGATAAACCATTGCAGCAGGTGAAAGAGAAATATCCTGGAACGGTACGATCCTCGGATCGTGCCAGCCCTTGCCCTCTGTATAATTCATGATGAACATATGATCCGTGAAGATCTTTCCGAAACCGAGCGGCGCATCCTTTGCGGGCTTCTGCTTCGGAGCAGTTGTTTTTGTGATTTTGATATCTAACATAAAAATGCATCTCCTTATGCAATAAAGAATGTTAGGGCGTTTTCACCCTCATAAGATAGATTATATAACCACAACCACAAAATGTCAAGAATCTTCGTCAAATTATTGACAAACTTAAATAAACCGCCGGCATGACCGACGGTTCACTTATTTTAAGATTGAATATATTTTCTGATAATATCGAAGTGCGAGTACTTCTTGTTTGTATCAAATTTGCCGTTCTGCTCAAACTCCCGGAGCATCTTTTCAAGCATAGCCTTCTCTGCGCTGCCCTTGTACTCCGAATCTGTTACGCACAGACCGAACGCCGCAAGGAATTTCGCTATATCAGCATTAGCGTGATCGGCTTTTTCGATCTCCTCAACAGTAATGCTCTTTGAAGCTTCAAGGTTCTTGCCGTCGGGCGACTTGTAGTGTACCTCTATATACGCAAACTCGTCGTCATGCTTCTCCGCCTTGTTTGAAACATACCTCGACGAATACTGCTTCTCGGCTTTGCCTTTTGTGTACTCAATAAGCGCAGCGACATTATGACCCGAACCGATACCGTCGGCCGCCTTCTTGGTGTCGTGGAACTCCTGCTGAGTAAGCGATCTGAACTCATATCCGATAAGTCGGTAGCTGCTCACATAAGCGGGGTTAAGCTCCACCGAGATCTTTACATCCTTTGCGACAGTCACAAGATTAGAGATCAGCTTGTCACAGAGATTGTCGTTAATATCGTAAGGATTAGACACAAACGTATAGTTGCCGTTGCCGTTATATGCGAGCGTCTCCATTTTGTTGTCTTTGAAGTTGCCGAAGCCGTACCCGACAATCGAAAGATAAATACCCGTCTCTTTCTTTTTGCAGATAAAGTCCTTCAAACCACCCTCGGCTGTAATGCCGAAGTTAAAATCTCCGTCCGTGAAGATGAACAGGCGGTTATTTGCATTTTTGTCGTAGTGTTCGCCAAGGAATTCATATGCCTTTTCGAGTCCTTCGCTGCCATGCGTCCAGCCGCCCGTCCCTTCGACAGAGGTCAGCGCTTCAACGCATTTTGACTTGTCTCCTCCGTCAATATCCTTCTTCACAACTGTAGTGATATTGCTGTACGAAATAACCGAAAGCGTATCGCCCTTCTTCAGGCGGCTGATAATTGCCGCCATCGACATCTTTACAAGTATCCACTGATCCTGCATACTTCCCGACACATCGACAAGGAACACAAGATTCTGTTTAACATCTACCGGTACTTCCTTTGCCTTCATACCGACAAAAAGCAGTTCTGCGTCCGGGTTCCACGGACATTTGCATTTCTCTGCGGAGAGCGAAAACAAGTCGTCACCCTTAGGCTTCGGCAGATCATAGCGATACGAGTTGATGATCTCTTCGACTCTGATAAAGTTGGTATCGGGGCGCTGCTTCTGTTCGATCTTGCTTCTAAGATAATCCCATGAAGCTGTATTAACATTCGCCGAGAATATCGCCTGCGGCTGATCGAGCGGGCTGTGTACTCTGTTTTCGTCGGTGACATGCGTCTCAGCGGTACTGAAATCTTCGATCACCTCCGGCATAGCCGGTGCGGCTCCGTCCGACATACTCTCATAAGCAGTAAACATTCTCTGCGGTGCAGGGGCTGCGGGTGCAGGCATTGCCATTAACGGCTTGCTCATCTGCGAACTTACGGGCTGGGGCATACCGCCCATCATAGACACACTCTGCGGCGCAGCATTCTTGAATATTCCGCCGCTCCGCCTGAAAGGCGTACTGCTCTCTGTTCTCACGGGGAATCTCCAGTCTGCGGTGTACGGAAGACTCTTATTGACCTTTATGCGTATACCGAAACAGAACGACGTGAGTACCTTGACCTGCATGGGCGTAAACCCAAGTTTCTCGTAAAACTTTTTCATCTCCTCAAACTGCACTTCGGACATCTCGTAAAACTGATTCCTTCTTGCTTCAAACATTTATATACCTCCATAAATTAAATATATCAACAATTCCCCGATTTTCATCAGGGAATGTTTTCGGCTTATTTCTTTTTACTTGTTTTTGCGGGAGCAGGTTTCTTTTCGGGATCGAGCCACCTATATGCAAGAGCAGCCAATGCGCCGCCGATAAGCGGAGCTAAGATAAACAGCCATACCTGACCGAATGCAGCTGCGCCGTTATTGCAGCCGAATATCATCGAAACAAAAGCTGCGCCGAAGCTTCTTGCAGGGTTTACGGATGTTCCCGTAAGCGGCAGACCGAGCAAGTGAACCAGAGTAAGCGTTGCGCCGATCACCAGACCTGCGGGATTGCCGAACTTCTCTTTGCTTGTTACGCCGCAGATTGCAAATACAAATACGAATGTAAGCACAACCTCGGCTATGAAAGCGCCGCCCACCGTGATATTGGTTGCCGACAGCTCGCCGTATCCGTTTGTACCCATGCCGTTCTCGGCAAGGAACGGTGTTCCGGCAAGCATAGCGTACAGAATAAATGCACCGAATGTTGCGCCAAGGAACTGGCTTACCACATAGCCTGCAAATTCTGTGGGAGTCATCTTGCCGTTAACAAGCATTGCCGTCGAAACAGCAGGGTTAACATGACATCCCGATACATTGCCGATTGAATAAGCCATAGCAACGATAACCAATCCGAATGCAAGCGCAATACCCACATAGCCTGCGCCTAATCCGTTTGTTGCGGCAACTCCGCATCCGAAGGTCACCAATACAGCTGTTCCCAAAAATTCCGCCAAACACTTTTTTAACATTAAAAGTCACTCCTTTAAAATAAACTATGGGTTTATCTTATCACATTTACCGTGATTTGTAAATAGATTTTACAAAAAATTTTTCTTATTTGGATTAATTTTATTGACGCTGTAATAACTCTAATAATAAAAAAGCCTGCCGTTGCCGACAGGCTGAATATAGTCATAATGTTTCGGTCGTATAAAACTCCTCGTCTGTTTCGAGGCATATTGCGGCAAGTCTGCCCGTGCGGAAGCATGCGCCGCAGTCTATTGCAATATGATTATGATTGCGATATATATATCCGGGATTT
>CADBRK010000212.1 GCA_902797065.1 uncultured Ruminococcus sp. | reverse complement strand
GGCTCCCAGCCGAAGGAGCTAAAGCTCCCCGACGTTTGTTGACGTCGTCGCTCGCTCCAATCAAGCGAGCTTGTTGGAGCTTAGCTTCTCGTTTAAAGATAACCTTAAAGGCATATAGCTTCGGTTATATGCCTTTTTCCTGTTGCTTTGTCATAAATAAATAAAAATTCATCTGCAAATTCTATTTGTTTTTTGTACACATTTATGGTATTATTAAAGTGGATAATTCTATATAACAAGTGTCCAAAAGGAAAAGGAGTTGACAAATAATGAATAGAATACGGCGTTTTTCCAAACAATCATTATCGGTTCTTCTCAGCTGTATCATGCTTGTAACGGGCTTTGTTCTTCCGTCTGCTTCGCCTATTACGGCGTATGCGGATGAAGTTCCCAAAGGCTACACTGCGATCAATACAGTCGAGGATCTCGAACTGATCAGGGCAAAGCCTACGGGCAAATACTTTTTTACAAGTGACATTGACCTTTCCGAGACTCAGCAGGGCGGTTCTCTCGACAGCGGCAGCGGCTGGATGCCGATACCAAAATTTACCGGTATTATCGACGGCAACGGTCACATCATCACCGAAATGAATGTGTACGGCAATGTTAAGAACGCAGGATTTATTGCCCAGAACTACGGCAAGATCAAAAACCTGCATTTCGAGGATGTAAATATCGACGTATGCACAGATTTCAAAGACAACGTTTACTGCGGTGCTGTCTGCGGATATAACGGCGACGAGATCAGCCTTTGTTCCGTTTCGGGCAGAGTGCGCGCGGCAGTATTCACCGAGCCGGATAACAAGGGCGAATTCTTCATAGGAGGATTGTCGGGCAAAAGCTCCGCTATCGAAAAGTCCTATTCAAAAGCCGACGTAAAATACTGCATTTACCGCCGTAGCTCAGAGATGGACGCAGATGTTGATCTTCGTGTGGGCGTGCTGGCCGGTCAGAGCGTATTCACCGACTGTTATAACGCAGGCGGTAATGTTGAATGGGTTTCGTATCAGACGATACCCTATGTGACCGAGAGCGATATTATCGACGCAAATACGCCGAATACACAGTTCCTTGGCGGCATAGGCGGACAGGGAAAGTTCACACGCTGCGCAAATTTTTATGATGGAAGGATCTCGGGCAGACAAGAGGACGAGATCGTTAATTCTTACTGTGTGGAAACCATGTCTGCATGGGGATACAGCGGTCATGCCGGCGTTATCAGCGCGCCCTTTACCAAGACGCAGGGATACACGGGCTTCGACCTCGAAAACGTGTGGGAGATAATCGGCTTAAACACGCTCCAACTCCGAGAGAATCCCGAGTATTATCCCGAAAAACTGACATTCTCAGCAGAGCCGCTGAGAGTCAACTTTACACCTGCAGAGGAGTTTGCCTGCGATGGAACGCTTCTGCTCGAATACTCTAACGGCGCAAAGGAAGAAATACCCTTGCAGGAAGAGATGGTCAGCGGCTATGACCTGAGTAAGGAAGGCGAACAGCAGCTCACTGTCACATATAAGGGACTTACTATAGGCTATAAGATCACCGTATCTTCGGTCGAAGCATCAAGCATTATTCTCAACCTGTACAATGCCGATATTAACAGGGGAGAGACATTCCAGCTTGAGGCAACTCTCACTCCGGCAGACGCAACATTCAAGCAGGTATCTTGGTCTTCGTCCGACCCGTCTGTTGCCGCCGTAGACAAGAACGGCCTTGTTACGGGAATGGGCACAGGCGAGGCTGTTATCACTGCAACAACAACAAACGGACTTACGGCAAGCTGTAAGGTCAATGTATATATTCCTGCAACGAAGATCTGGTTTGAACAGAGCATTTATGAACTCAACGAAGGCGACGTGTTGACACTTGTTCCCAAATTTGAGCCTGCGGACGCAAACCCGAAGCTGCAATGGTCATCTACCAATACGGTCATCGAAGTCGATCAGCAGGGTAATGTAACAGGAAAAATCACAAAAGACAGATTGGGCGGAATAATCTATCCTCGCACAAAGATAACCGTCGAAACGCTCAGAACTGGTAACGGTTCTTCTGTTTCCGCAGTATGCGAGGTTTGGATGGTGTCTACTGTCAAGGAGCTTTCTCTATCAAACGATAATCTCACCGTTCCCGTGGGGCAGCTTTTTGATCTTACATGCAGAGCTACCCCCGAAAACACGTCTGACACTCTCGAGTGGTCATATTCGGGCAATCTTCTTACCGAGGTCGCAAAGGGCGGCGAGGGCAACAGCATCTGGATCAGGTTCATAGCAGACAGACCCGGCATCTGCGACATAACCGCGAAGGCTTCCAACGGAAAAGAAAAATCATGTCGTCTTACGGTTCAGGCGGCAGATATTTCGAGCGTGGATATGTACCCCGAATATACGAGGGTACTCTATGACGGTCAGCCGAAATCGCCGAAGATAACGGCAGGCTATAACGGTCAGACAATGACAGAGGGAATGGATTTCACGACGACTTACCGAAATAACGTCAATGTGGGTGTTGGCGAGGTAGTCGTAACGGGTATGGGAGATAAATTCACGGGTCAGAGGATCATTAAGTTTATCATCTATGATATTTCGGGCTGTACGATGACTCTCGATCAGGATTTCTATATCTATGACGGTACGGCAAAGCGACCGTATGTTACTGTTATTGATGACAGAAATACTCTTTCCGAAGGAACACATTATACCGTAACTTATGAGAACAACGTCAATCCCGGCACCGCCCGCGCAGTTGTTAAGGGTATCAACGGCTATACGGGGACAAAAACGCTTAATTATACTATAAGCCGAGAGGACAGAGTCGATCTTTCAAACTGTGATATAACTCTTGATCCGACTCAGTTCACGTATGACGGCGGCGAGAAGCGTCCCGCAATAATTGCGTACAATTCGCACAACAAGCTTATCAGGGATCAGGATTACCTCGTGACGTATTACGACAATATCAACGTCGGCACGGGGCGTGCAGTATTAACCGGTATCGGAAGCTACACGGGAACAAGAGAGCTTACGTTCACGATCAACCCGCCGGCAAAAAGAGATATTTCGGGCTTTACCGCTACGCTCAGCCAAAGCTTATATGAGTACGACGGCAGCGCAAAAACTCCTACTGTTACTCTTAAAAACGACGCCCTTGTTCTTACTCAGGGTACGGATTATACGGTAGATTATTCAAACAATATCGAACCCGGAAACGCTACCGTGAATATAAACGGTCTGGGAACATATACAGGGTCAAAGACTCTTACATTTACGATCAAGAAGAAGGAAGAACCAAAGCCGCCGGTCAGCGACACCGATAAAGATACCGATTCCGATGTTCCGCAGGGCAGAGAAAGATTTATCTGGGGTGTTGACAACTACAACTTCATCAATCACTACATTACCGGTCATTTCACTAAGGATATTTACCGCAATCAGATAAACAGTTTTTACCTGAATGCCCTTAAAGAAAATCTTACGTCGCACGAATACGAGGTAGTATTCAACGGCGTATCGGGACGCAAGGCATGGCTTGACGATACCTTCGGCGGTTCATGCTACGGTATGTCGTCTACTACACTGCTTGCAAGAGAAGGTTATCTGCCGTTCTCGACATATCAGCCTGGCGCAGGTACGCTTCATGACTTTGACTACCCCGCAAAGAACAGCCTGACATATCCCGACGAGAAGTACAATATCAGTTCGCTTATCACATATTATCAGATGCTTCAGATCAAGGACAGCACTCAGCAGAAGTACAAGACATATCCCAAGAGAAGTCACAGCGAAAATATAAAGGAGATCATTTCTCTGCTTGACACATACAATACAGTCGTTATCGGCTTCAGAAAAGACGGCTGGGGCGGTCATGCTATTCTCGGCATTGGATATGAGTACGGCGATTATACGCAGCATAACAACAGCTATCAGGGCAGGATCAAAATATGTGATCCGAATAACGCCACAAACGACGACGAGAGGTATTATATCTATTTCAACACAACGACATATGATTGGGAGATACCCGCATACGACAACATGGGTTCAAAGTACGGCGCAGTATTCAACTATTCGAGCGGAGATATTAACCTTATCAATGAGGGCGGCTATCTGTCGGGTACCGACGGAAATTCGGTTGCCAACTATATTGCGAGAATAGACGCTTACTCGATCGCAGACGAGCGTTCCGTAACAAAGGTTCAGGAATCGAACGGTCACTATTCTATGATGAACAATGCGCCCGGAGATATTGAGGAAGAGTATTCGTATATTCTCGGCAGCGAATCGGAAGGCGTGCTTGGCTACAACCTATATGACGCCGACGCTTCATACAAAGTTACTCAGAACAGCGCTTCTCCTCTTGAACTTTCGATAACATATCAGAACAGCTATATGACGGGAACTTCACAGGCAGGAAAATCCGTAACGTTTGACAAAAGCGGTTATGTTGAAGTGCGCGGAGATAAGTCTGATTATTCTATGACCATGACTCTGAACGAAGATTACCCGAACGATTGGTTCACCGTAAAGGTTGAAGGAAACAATTCGGAATTTGTTTCTCTCAAGACAGGCGACAACGGCTGGATAGTTTCGGGCGATAATCTTGAAAACGTCAAGGTTTATGCAAATAACAAGTACAACACAGCGGAAACCGTATTCACAACATTGTATGAATCGGCGCTTATCTATGAGATAGACCAGAATACTATCGGTGTTGCAATAGACGCCGACGGCAACGGCACATATGAGACAACCATAAATGTCGAACCCGAAAAGCCGAACGATTCCGACACGGGAACTGATACGGGTACAGATACGAGAACGGATACGAGTACAGACACCGGAACGGATACGGGTACAGACACCGGAACGGATACAAACACCGATACCGAAGGACAGAATCCTCCCAAGAAGGGCGACGTAAACCGTGACGGCAAAGTCACCGCAAAGGACAGCATGCTTATCCAGAGATATGCCGTACACCTTGCAACTCTTGACGACGAACAGTTTGCAGCTGCCGATATTAACGGCGACAACAGAGTTACCAATAAAGACGCGCTCTCCATACTGAGGTATACGATAGGCTTTAGTGTGCAGGGAATAGCGTAGAGCAATAAAAATCATCATAACATGACGTGAAAAGCACTCCGCTCGGAAAATCGGGCGGAGTGCTGCATTACTTTTCCCAAAAAAAACCGCCCCAATGATCGGAGCGGTGTAAACTTTTGTTTAAAGAACATATTTTTGTTTGAATTCCTCGTAAGCGACTTTGTAGGAGGTGGATTTCTTGGGCGATTCCGTGTTGGTACTGCTGTCGTGTGTTTCGAGCAGTGCGGCTGCGATCTTGTAGCAGTGCACCGCAATTTGTTCGAGGTTTGTAAGCAGTTCGCCGAAGCTTGTGCCCTGCTGCAGCGAGCAGCTGCCCGATTTAAGACGGTCAACATGATGCCTTTCGGCTTTGTTGCACAGGGAGCGGATAACGGTATTGAGCGCGGTGACTTTGTTTTTGGTGTGGTTATCTTCCGTTATGAACGTATCGAGAGTCATTTCCATTATCTCGTCTACAGCCTTTGTGATGATTCCCAGTTCACGGTTTGCATTTTCGGAGAACGTAATGTTTTCTTCCTTGTCTTTCTTTGCGATGAATGCAATATTCATGGAACGGTCGGTGATTCTCTCAAAGTCGGAGAGAGTACGCAGGTATCTGAATACGTACGCGTTGTCTTCGTTTTTGATCTCACTCTTGGAGAGCTTCATCAGGTAATCGCCGATGTTCGTTTCGTATTTGTCGGCAAGACGTTC
>CADBRK010000211.1 GCA_902797065.1 uncultured Ruminococcus sp. | reverse complement strand
TAAGTTCGTAAAAGAGGCAACAGAGGCAGGCTTCGTAAACATCAAGGGTCACAGAACCGTTGGCGGTATGAGAGCTTCTATCTACAACGCTATGCCTGTTGAGGGTGTTGAAAAGCTTGTAGCATTTATGAAGGATTTCGAGGAAAAGAATTCCTGATAATAAACCCATGAAATATGCGTACACATTAACTTTTGTGTACGCATAGAATTATTAATAAATTGGAGATGACTGAAATGTACAACGTACTTACACTGAATAAGATCGCCAAAGTAGGTCTTGACCGTCTTGGCGATAACTACACTGCATCAGGCGAGTGCACAGCACCCGACGCCGTTATCGTTCGCAGCGCAGCAATGCACGATATGGAGCTGCCCGATAGCCTTCTTGCTATTGCAAGAGCAGGCGCAGGCACAAACAACATTCCGATAGACAAATGCACTCAGCAGGGTATCGCAGTATTCAACACACCGGGCGCAAACGCTAACGCAGTTAAAGAGCTTGTTCTCACAGGAATGCTTCTTGCTTCGAGAAATGTACTCGGCGGTATCGCTTGGGAAAAGACACTCAAGGGCAACGGCGATCAGGTCGGAAAGATGGTTGAAAAGGGCAAGAGCCAGTTTGTTGGTCCCGAAATCAAGGGCAAGACACTCGGCGTAGTAGGTCTTGGTGCTATCGGCGCGCTGGTTGCAAACGCAGCCGCTGCACTCGGCATGGACGTAATCGGATATGATCCGTTCCTTACTCCCGCAGCCGCAGCAAGACTCGACGCAGCAGTAAAGACTACGGCTGATCTCGACACTGTTTATGCAGAGGCTGATTATCTTACGCTTCACGTTCCGCTCAACGCCGATACAAAGGGTCTTATCAACGCAGACACACTCGCAAAGATGAAGGACTGCGTAAGAATCATGAACTTCTCGAGAGACGGTCTTGTTAATTCAGCAGACATTCTCGCAGGAATCAAGTCCGGCAAGATCGCAGCTTATGTAACAGACTTCGCTACAGACGATATTCTCGGCGAAGAGGGCGTTATAGCTATCCCCCACCTCGGCGCTTCAACTCCCGAATCCGAGGACAACTGCGCAATGATGGCAGCAGACCAGATCAAGGCTTATATCGAGACAGGCGCAGTTATCAACAGCGTTAATCTTCCGAGAGTAGAGCTGGCTAAGGCTGCAGGCACAAGAGTTACTGTTATCCACAAGAGTGACGACGCTGTTACGGCTCAGATCAAGGCAGCCGCTGCAGAGGCTGTTACGGCTGTAAGAGGCGATGTTGCTTACACTGTTATCGACACAGAGGCAGACGTTGCAGATGCTATCGCAGCTATCGACGGCGTTATCAAGGTAAGAGTTATTAAGTAATTTTATCTCAGACAATAAATTCGGGACGGCAGCAAAGCCGTCCCTTTTTTGCACAATAAAACCGATCCGGCAAAACCCGATCGGTGATTATTATTCTACTGAACTATTCTGAACGTAAAGTTCTCGAGCGGATAGAAGTACAAGAAGAACATTATCATTAGGAACGGCACAAATACCAGGATATTCAGAATCAGAAATCCGTGATCGTATTTAGCGAGAGTTCCGTCCTTCTCAATGTCGAATTTATAATTGAATCTCGGGTGGTTTATCACAAGCAGAATGACCGCCGAGATGACAATAAACGACGAACATACACCTGCCGCAAAAGACGAGACGTGAGGATTTATAATATCAAGAAATGCTTTGAAGTTAGCGTCTGGTTCCTGCGAATATCCCGAACCTTTTGTAACCATTGACAAAACCGAATTGCTCATCGCATAAATGTTCATACCGTTCCTTGTTCTCGATGACACACAACCCATTCTGAACAGCTGAAAAACATACATCAAAGCAATGTTTACTCTGAATTTATCGGCATTGGCAACGACGAGTACAGACAAGTACGGCATGATAAGGTAGCTTCGGTAAAAATCCGTATAGGAGAAAACGCTGATAAACAAAAATACAAAAGCCGCAATATACAGAATATACTTTTTCTTCTCTTCATCATCTTTTGGCTTCAGCATAAAAACAATAAAGCATATTGCCATCAATCCTATTACAAATACGGAAGCCTCGCCGCCGCCCGTTTCAAACCCGACGCTGAACAGATTATACAGCACGGCGTTTGAAGGACCCATCGACATAGACTCACTATACATCGGAAAAGCCATACCGATAATACGTCCCGCCGCCATAAAGGATACCGATAGAATACACTTGGCTGCGGCTTTCGGAAGGTTCTTTTCGGTCAGCAGAACAAGCGGCAGATACGCAAAAACAAAGAACGGCTTTACGGCGACAGACAACGCGGCAAAAGCCACGGCTCGTTTGCTGTAATTCTTCATCATACAATAAACGCTTATTGCGCCGTAAAGAATAAAGTACACATCATTCTGCCCTGCTATGCAAACGCTCTCTATTGCAACGGCAGAGGACATCGTAAGCAGCACCGCCCACATGCAGCGCTTTTTCTCGGGTACCAGCAGATAAGCGAGCTTATAAGCCATATACGCAACGCCAACAGTCGAAACAGCCAGACCCAGCTTTGACCATGCCAGCATAACGGGACTGTCAACAATATTCCTATGAAAGAAATACTGCACTATCCAGATCGGGATATTCCATATAGACATCGGGAGTATCGCTATAAGATCGCAGCCCATCTTATCGTGCGGTAAACCGTAAATATTCCGAGCGGTGTATTCATAGAAATCAAACAAACGCCCCTGCGCAATAACGTCCCAGAGATTTGTGCTCCACACAGTCAGCGACACCGTATCTTTATAAGTACACGAAAGAAGAGCAAGCAGTATAACAAGAACCGCCAATCCCCATTCCCACCAATAAATATCGGGCGAGTAATACCTTCGAAGAAATTTTTCTTTTCCTTTTTTTAACAACTCCATAACAAATAAACAAATCCTTTCACGCCGTGACAAACTGTATCGCGATACAGATCAGCGTATTAACACATCACGCCGTAAACCTTGGTTTTTCATTATTATTTTCATTATTACAATGATCTCTTTGAATTTTAGCATACCGCGTGTATTTTGTCAATAGACCGGCGGAATCGGTAAAGTGGTGTACAAGTAAAGGAAAATGAACATAGAATTTATATTGCAGTACCAAACCGGATTAACCGTGTGATTTTTCATTTTTTCGCCTGCCCGATATAAATAATAAACAAGATTATTTACAATAATTTTTAAAATTGCACTATAATTAGACTTGTTTCATTTGCTATTATTTGTTATAATGTTAAAGTCTATAGGTATGCAATAATCTACGGAAGGCGGTGAGGGCTTATGTCCGCAAAAGTTACACTGTTGAATTATACTCCCGACCCCGAACGAACAGTCGCTATGGCAGCAAAGCTTTGCTACTCAAAGAGTGACATCTCCGAGGTCAGAGAAGGTCTTACAGACGAAAAGACTGCTTCATTCCTTGATATGCTGTCCTCTATCGGTCATCAGAGCCCTGTCGAGCACATATCTTTTACTTTCGGTATCGAGGGTATATCACGCGCATGTTCGCATCAGCTTGTGCGCCACAGGATAGCCTCATACAGCCAGCAGTCGCAGAGGTATGTAGACGGCACTACATTTGACTATGTTACTCCCCCTTCGATTGCCGACGATCCCGTTCTGCTTGATAAATACAGCAGAGCCATCGAGCTTGAAGCAAAAGCGTACGCCGAGGTTCGTGATTCGCTGATTTACCGCAGCATCATCAGGTATATAGACGAAACGCCTGCTATCAAAGAGGCATTCGGAGATATTTCATCAATGAGCGAAAGCAGTGTTATCCTGAAATTCAGGGAGTTTGACAAAAACAAATTCTCCGCATTTGAAAAAAGCGCAAACGAGGACGCAAGGTTTATTCTGCCGAATGCGTGTACGACAAAGATAATATGCACGTTTAACGCAAGGAGTCTGCTTAATTTCTTTGAACACCGCTGCTGCAACCGTGCGCAGTGGGAAATCCGCGACGTTGCGCAGCAAATGCTCGCTCTTGTCAAAGGAATTGCACCGCATATCTTCGCAAAAGCGGGACCGGGCTGCCTTTACGGCGCATGCCCCGAGGGAAAGATGTCCTGCGGAAAAGCAAAAGAAATGCGTGAAAAGTTCAATGTTAAAAAGGACTGATAATAAATGAGCGGAAAGCTTATTGTTATAGAAGGCCTTGACGGAAGCGGAAAAGCAACTCAGACAAAGCTGTTATGCAAATATCTCACGGATAATAATATAAGCTTTACGAAGCTGAGCTATCCGAATTACGATTCTCCGTCATCGGCGCTTGTGAAGATGTATTTAAACGGTGAGCTTGCCGATACTCCCGATAAGGTGAACCCGTATGCTGCGGCTGTATTCTATGCCGCCGACAGGTGCGCCGACTTTATCAAATACCACAAGGAAGTTTACGAAAACGGCGGGCTGTTCATTTCTGACAGGTACGCCACGTCGAACGCAATTTACCAGACAGGCAAACTAAAGCGTGAGGATTGGGACAGCTACATCGACTGGCTGTACGATCTTGAGTACCGCAAACTGCAGATACCCGAACCCGACAAGGTGATCTATCTCGATATGTCGGTTGAAGTATCGCAGAAGCTTTTGACGGCACGCTACAACGGCAACGACAGCAAGAAGGATATTCACGAATGCAACGTGGATTT
>CADBRK010000210.1 GCA_902797065.1 uncultured Ruminococcus sp. | reverse complement strand
TCTACAAAAGAAGCGTTCGACGCCGTTGACAGCGCAGGACCTATGGAATATCATGCGACTGACAGAATGCTTGAATGCCTTGACGATGTCAGGCTTATCGGGAAAAACCTCAGGAACGACTTTGAAGAAACACTGCGCAATGAGCCTTTGCTGAAAATAAAATCAAAGCTGCTTGAATGCGATGGCGCATTGGGAGCAGTTATGACTGGCAGCGGCTCGACCGTGTACGCAGTGTTTGACGACGAAGAAAAGGCGAAGGCTTGCAAAAAGCTCTTCTCGGAGGAATACAAAGACGTATTCCTTGTCGAAAATGTGTGAAGCATAGAAAAGGATGTGATCGTTGATGGTAAGCGCAGATAGTATCCTTGCTGAGGCAGCAAAACTATACGGATACCAATATCTCAGTAAAAGAAAAATTGCTTTTGGTTCTTGTAATGGATATAATTTCATTCTGCAAAGTTTTGATTCAAAACAAATAACAGCTACATTTTTTATAAAAGGAGAAGAACCCAATGCCAAACTGCAAGCAGCGTTCTGCTCATTAAAACAATGCACTACAGAAATAGGTAAAGTCACATTGTCATTGAGATGGAGAGCAGACGGAAATATCAATGATGAAGTAAGACAAGTATCCGATATTTTGCAGCATACTACATCGTTGTTTTTTACTCATAAGTACTCTAATTGTGATGCTTTAGGTATAGAGGGTTTGGCATGCCTTTACTGTTCCGATGATAAATATATGTATCTTACTGATGAATCGGCAGAAACAGTCAGAAAGAGTTTTAAATATGCCAAAGAATCAGAGGATTCAAAAAAGGAAAACTTCTTTGCAGGGTTATTCGGCGCTGTAATTGCCGGTCTGGTATCTTCATTATTAATACTGATCGTTGCGCTGATTGGCTTTGTCAGTAGTTTTACTGCGATTTTGATGGGGTGTGCCCTTGTTTATGGATACAAATGGAAAGGCGTTCGTCTATCGTTGCCAAGCGCAGCGTTATGTGTCGTTTTGTCGGCTGTTATGTCATATTTGGTTTTTAGAATTGATGTTGCAGTATCTGCCATGAAAGTGGCTGATTTATCCTTTGGATCAGCATTTCTGCATAGCAGAGAAGTATATTCGATTGCAGATTCACTTATTACATATTACGGCAATTTAGTTCTTGTTTCGGGGATAGCAATAATCGGAACTGTCTTAATAGCCGTTTATGAGCTTAAGTCACAAAAATCAAAGTTTGAAATAATCAAGTTGAGCTGATACATTATATAATACAATAGCAAAGCAG
The DNA here is from genome assembly GCA_902797065.1 of uncultured Ruminococcus sp. Lineage (GTDB taxonomy): Bacteria > Bacillota > Clostridia > Oscillospirales > Acutalibacteraceae > RUG592. Next base: position 3,204 of record CADBRK010000210.1, on the reverse strand, counting down.
TTCCGAATTAAAAATCGGAACTGCTTTTGCTGACTCTCCCAGGCAGATGTTATTAATCTTCTATAATTTCAAGCTCTTTTTCATCAACGACCCTGATGTCCTTCTTGTTGAATATGTCATATATTGCGGGAACAACAGACATAGTCATCATAGTCGCATAGATAAGTCCGCCTATACATACAAGGGCGATGGGTTTCATCATAGCTGAACTGGAATCACGGCTTAACGCCATTACCGACAGACCGAGTATGGTTGTCAGCGCCGTCATAAAGATAGGTCTCATTCGTGTAACGCCTGCTTCGATAAGCGCCTCACGCTTTTTCATTCCCTCCGCGCGCAGTTGATTGATGTAATCAACAAGCACGATACCGTTGTTTACGATAATTCCTGCCATCATGATGAAGCCTATGATCGCAATAACGCTCATGTCAAGGCCTGCTATGATAAGCGCAATAAAGCCACCCGTGAAAGCAAGCGGAATAGTAAACATGATGATAAACGGAGAGAGCAGCGACTGGAACTGCGCCACCATTATCAGGTAAATGAATACTACCGCAAGTAGCAGCATTTCTCCGAGCTGGATAACTGCGTCCATTGTAGTTTCATACGATCCCGTAAGCTCATATGTTACGCCTTCGGGGAGATTCAGCTTATCTATCTCTGCCTTTGCGGCGTTGGCTACGTTCGTGGTGTTATAGCCGTCCGCCACGCTTGCGGTGACATTAAGATAACGTTTCTGATCTATTCGTGTGATGTTGTTAAGACTCTCCGCTTTTGTGATCGTCGCTATATCGGTAAGCTTTGCGGTGATCTTCCCGCCCTTCATGTCGGTGGTTTCGATAACATGGTTCCTGATGTCGTTTTCGGTCAGCCCCTTTGCGGAGCCGTCAACCACCTGGACGGTAAGGCTGTCGTTTGCTGTTTCAAGCTTGGTAGCCTGTTTTTCGCTTGTCATCAGGTTCGCAATATCCATGAACACCTGCGCAACGGTCAGCCCCTTCTTCATGGCTTTTTCTTTGTCTACACTGATACGCAGCTCCTGCGTCGTTTCGTCTATGCCGTTGAATGCGTCAAGCGCGCCGTCTACCGTGCCTAAAGTATCGGCAACCATTGTTGCGGACTCCTGCAGAGTGTCAAAATCGTCGCAGAATACGTTTATAGAAATGCCCTCGCCTGTCATCATGGACATCATGCTGCCCATGCCCGAAGGGTCAACCGATACTTCGCAGTCGAGGTCTTTGCATTTGTCTTCCATTTCGGCGCAGGTCTCCGAGATGGGTCTTGTGAGATCCTTTTCGTCGTTGAGTATGACATACAGCGATATGGCAGTGTCGCTTCCGCCGCCTCCGATGGAAATGCTCGACAGGACATTCGAGCCGACAACAGCGCCTACGGTGTTTACGTCGTCTACGTCTTTTAGACGCTTGATGATCTCGTCGGTGGTTTTGGCGGCGGCTTCAAAATCTGCGTCGTCGGGCATGGTGACGTTAACGGAGATCTGCGTGCTTTCCATACTCGGCATATACGAGAATCCCATGCGTATAGACAGATATGCCGAACCTGCAAGAAGAGCTATCGAACCGAGTATCAGCAGCGCCTTGTGATCTAAAGTAAAGCCTGCAAGTTTACGGTAGCCCGAAAGAATCTTTGATTCGCCGACGGCCTTTTTGCTTTTCTTTTGTTTTTTAAGCATACCCTGAGCCATTGCGGGAACGAGCGTTATCGCAACGATAAGACTTGCGAAGAGTGAATAGCCTATCGTGAGTGCCATGTCACGGAAAAGCGTACGTGTCAGTCCGTGTACAAATACTATAGGCAGGAATACCGCTACCGTCGTAACGGTTGAAGCGATGATCGCGCCCGTTACCTGAACCGCGCCCGAAACAGCCGCCTGTATGGGCGTTGCGCCGTTGTTGCGCAGACGGTATATGTTCTCGATTACAACTACGGAGTTGTCAACAAGCATGCCTACGCCGACGGCAAGACCCGAAAGAGAGATCAGATTGAGAGATATTCCCGAGAAGTACATGAGTACGATCGCAAAAATTACGCTTATCGGGATAGAACACGCTATGATGAATGTCGGGCGAAGATCACGCAGGAAGAACAGAAGAATGATTATCGCAAAAAGTCCGCCCCAGATAAGATTGCTCAGTACGGAATTTACTATCAGATGAATATAGTCGCCCTGATCCATGAGGAAAGTAAAGCTCAGATCGGGGTATTCCTTTGTAAGGTTTGTCAAAGCTTTATGTATGTTGTCCGATACCTCTGCGGTTGCGGCGTTCGACTGCATTGTGAACGACACCATAACGCCGTTGTCGCCGTTGAGTTTAGCGTATATATCGCCGCTGTTATCCACAAGGTTTATGTCCGCGACGTCCGAGAGATAGATCGGTTCGACGTCATCCATGCCGAGATCGACAAGCAGCAGGTTTGTAAGATCGTCTGTTTCCGAGAATTTATCGCCTACACGCACAAGTATATTATCGCTCCCGCCTGTGATATACCCTGCCGGCATGGAGAAATTCTGCGCCGTGAGTATCTGAGAGATCATATCCATAGTGATCGTGTTGGTGATGTCCGCCTGTTCGAGAGTCTGTTTTTTAGTCTCGTTGAGCTGTTTTATGCCGTCGTCAAGTTCCTTCTTTGACTGCTCCAGCTGTGTGATGGTACTGTTTACGGTATTCTCGGTGATCTTCAGATCGGTTGCGGCAGAGGTCATCTGATATTCTGCCTGGGATTTCTGCGTGCCGAGTTCTGTTTTTGCTTCTTTAATGGTCACCGAGCCTTCGTCGAGCTGTTCTATCGTTTCGTTGAGTATTGTTATGGCGTCGTCTATCTGTGACAGACCGTCTTCAAGCTTCCCGACATCGTCGTCTATTGTTTCAAACGACGTGCCAAGCTCTTTAATTGCCGTATTGACTGTATCCAAAGAAGAATTTGCCAGATCGAGCGCGCTCTTTGTCGCGCGTACCGTTATATCTATAGTAAGCGGCGTTACGCCCCGTGCGTTCATCTGCGCCTCGGTTTCGGCGAGCGAGGCTTTTGTCTGTGTGTACTCGGGACTGCTTTTAAACTCATCTATTGCAGTCTGCCTGTCTTCGTCCGAAAGGCTGCTGTCTGTTTCGATGGCTTTCAGAGCCGTTTCAAGCTCGTTGTCTTTTGCCTGTAAAGCGGAGTACGAATCCTGCAGCGCTTTTA